>JAGAPI010000139.1 GCA_017623335.1 Prevotella sp. | reverse complement strand
CCCTCGGTGAGATATTCATAGTCGAGCAATATAAAGAATGTGTAGATGAGCGTGATGAGCGATGCTATCACACTTATAACAATGTGTGTGGTCTTGCTGAGCATCGAAAACACGTGGGGCATGGTCTTCTGCACTGCTGTGCTGAAGTCCTTGCTGCGCACTACCTTCTCTATTTCATAGCTGTTTTGAGCCACCCAGTCCTCAATGGCGTTGGGGATTGAGGTGATGTGGGCTGTCTTGTGAACGTATGCCGTGAGCAGCTGTCCCAGTTTGTCAAACTGGTCGATCATCTGCGGCACAATGATGTAGAGCACACCGCTGATTGCCGCCACCACGGTGATGAATGCAAGTATGATTGACAGTGCCCTCGACTTGAGGTGCAGGCGGTACTGAAAAAATTTCACGATGGGGTAGAGCAGGTAGGCAAGCAGCCATCCCACGAAAAACGGCAGCAGCACCGAGCTGAGATAATTCATTGTGGCAAGGATGATAGCCACAAGCAGCGCGCCGAGCAGCCAGCGCACAAAGCGGTCGAAGGTGATGGTCTTTTCAATCATAGCATATAACCTTTTTATTTATTACTTATTGTTTATTGTTTTGCAGTTTCCTGTAGCACTCGCGGCAGAGCGGCTCATATTCACCAGTCTCGCCAAGCATCACCTGACGGTCGCCCGCCACAATGCGGTGGCTCACGTATGCCAGTTTGCCGCAGCGCACGCAGATGGCGTGCACCTTGGTCACGTCGTCGGCAATGGCACACAGGGCAGGCATAGGTCCGAAGGGCACTCCCTTGAAGTCCATGTCAAGTCCGGCAACAATCACCCTCACACCGTTGTATGCAAGTTTGTTGCATACATCCACCAGTCCGTCGTCGAAAAACTGTGCCTCGTCAATGCCTACTACATCGATGTCGTCCGCCATCAGCAGTATCTGTGCCGACGACCCTACGGGAGTGGAGTGAATGGCATGTTTGTCGTGGCTCACCACATCCTCGTCGGAGTAGCGCGTGTCAATTGCCGGCTTGAATATCTCCACCTTCTGACGGGCGAACTCAGCCCGCCTCATTCTCCGTATCAATTCTTCTGTTTTGCCCGAAAACATCGAGCCGCACACCACCTCTATTCTTCCCGGCTGGCGTGCCTCGCCAATAGATTTCTCTGTCATAATGGCTGCAAAAGTACAAAAATGTTTTAAAAAAACACAAACTTTTGACTGTTTTTTTTGAGGTTAAAGATTTTATAACTACATTTGCGGTCGATATGGGTACATTATATATAGTCCCCACCCCTGTGGGAAATATGGAGGACATGACAATGCGTGCAGTCCGCATCCTGAAGGAAGCTGACTTGGTACTGGCAGAAGACACCCGCACGTCGGGCATTCTGCTGAAGCATTTTGACATACAGAACCACCTCATGTCGCACCACAAGTTCAACGAGCACGGAACCTCGTCGGGCATTGTGCAGCGGCTAAAGGGCGGACAGACTGTGGCGCTGATAAGTGATGCCGGCACTCCTGCCATCAGCGACCCGGGATTCTATCTTGTGCGTGAGGCGGTGAAGGAAGGCATCGAGGTGCAGACGCTCCCTGGAGCTACGGCTTTTGTGCCGGCACTGGTGTCGAGCGGACTTCCGTGTGACCGTTTCTGCTTTGAGGGATTCCTGCCGCAGAAAAAGGGCAGGCAGACGCGGCTGCAGCAGCTTGCAGGAGAGCTGCGCACCATGATATTCTATGAGTCGCCCTACAGGGTGGTGAAGACCCTGCAGCAGTTTGCCGAGGTGTTTGGAGCCGACAGGAAGGTGAGCGTATGCCGGGAGATATCAAAGGTGCATGAGGAAAGTGTGCGTGGCACCATTGATGAGGTGATTGCCCATTTCAAGGAGACTGAGCCCCGTGGCGAGATAGTCATAGTGGTGGAAGGCAACAGCAGTAAGGAAAAGAAAGAAAAAACAATTTAAAACAACAAGGTTATGAAGAAAATTGTATTTATTGCAGCAATGGGACTGGCACTTACATTCAGTGCCTGTCAGGAAAAAAAGAATGGGTTGGCGACTGTTCCGGTGGAACAGCGCGACTCGCTGAACCGGATAATTGAGCAGAAGGAGAATGAGATAAATGATATGATGGCAACCATCAACGACATTGAGGACGGGCTGCGCGAGATTAACGCTGCCGAGAACCGTGTCAGCGTGGCGCGTCAGGGAGAGGGTGCTAACCAAAAGTTGCGCATCCGCGAAAACATGGAATTTATACAGTCTACAATGGCGCAAAACCGTGAGCTGGTGAAAAAACTGCAGCAGCAGTTGCGTGAAAGCTCGTTTAAGGGCGATCAGTTGCGACGTACTATTGAAAATCTTACCGCACAGTTGGAAGAGAAAGAAAAGACACTACAGCAGCTGCGTGCCGAGCTGGAGCAAAAGGATATACACATTGCCGAGCAGGCAGAGCGTATTGAGGGACTGAACCAAAACGTAAGCTCGCTGGTGGAGGAAACCACGCAGAAGCAGCAGACCATCAACACTCAGGACAAGCAACTGCACACGGCATGGTATGTGTTTGGCACTAAGCGCGAGCTGAAGGAGCAGAACATTCTGCGCGACGGTGATGTGCTGCGCGCAAACTTTAACAAGGATTATTTCACTAAGATTGACATTCGCATCGACAAGGAAATAAAGCTGTATTCACGCTCAGCCAAGATTCTCACATCGCACCCTGCAAACAGTTATACGCTGACCCAGGATGCCAACCGCCAGTATGTGCTGCGCGTCACCAATCCACAGCAGTTCTGGAGCACAAGCAAGTATCTTGTGGTGCTGGTGAAGTAAATGAAGAATGAAGATGGAAAAGAAGATAATGTATGTGCATGGCTTTCAGTCATCGGGCTGTTCGGGCACGGTGGTGATGCTGCGCAATATCCTCTATGAGACTGGCGTAAGGGTGGTGGCACCCGATGTGCCAGTTTCACCTTTAGAGGCTGTTGACTTGCTGCGCCGTACTGCGGAGCGCGAGCAGCCAGTACTCATAATAGGTACATCGATGGGAGCCATGTACACCGAACTGCTTCATGGCTTTCCACGTATTCTCGTAAATCCGTCGTTCCACATGTCGCGCACTCTTATGTTCAAGGGGATGCTGGGCAAGCACAAGTTCCTGAACAAGCGTGCCGACGGAGCCACAGAGTTTAAGATTGACCGCAACACCATTGCCGAGTTTGCCAAGGTGGAGGAGATGCTGTTTAGCGACACTTCCGACATGGAGCGTGAGTTTGTTTATGGATTGTTTGGCAAGAACGACAAGTTCGTGAACTATCAGGACGAATTCATTGAGCATTACGGAAAGGAGCATTTCATACTGTTTGACGGTGAGCACCAGCTCAACGATAATGTGCTCAAAAAAGTGGTGTTGCCGCTTGTGAAAGAGCTTATTTGAGATATTTTGTAATTTCTATTTTGCTATTCTTGCAAAATATCGTTAAAACTCACACGAAAGTTAAAAGTTTTGTGATTAAATGTGTGCTTATAGATTTTTTTTTGTACTTTTGCACGCAAAATAATTACAACTATAACCTCTTATACCTATTATTTATATATAATTTTGCGGGTATAGAATTGCGGTTTTAAAGATTTAAAGAAAAGAAATTAAGGGAAAAATATGAATCAAATAGGAAAGATATTTGTCACGGCAATGGTGTGTATGGGGCTTATTTCATGCTTCAAAGATGAGCCGCTGAATGCCGAGTGCGACATAGAGAAGGCGTGGATACACGCAGACAATCCCAATATGTTGTTCAACAATTTATCCGATACGCTTATTAAGGTGCAGTCGGATCAGACCAGCATTATCTTTACAATGCAGGCAGGGGCAGACATTACTGCTCTTGCACCGCAGTTTCATCTGACAGAAGGAGCTACAATTACACCTGAAAATGGTTCGGTGCAGGATTTCTCTAATGGTCCTGTGGTCTACACGGTGACATCCGAGGACAAGAAATGGAGCCGCGTATATACTGTGGCGGTGAGCGCATTGCTGAGTATAGGAAAAGAGCTCCATCTTGATTTTGATAATTACAGCAAGGGCAGTAACAAATTCTATTCGTGGTACGAGCAATGGACCACTGGTAGCGGTGTTACTTCAGAAGCACGTATCTGGGCAACGGGTAATCCTGGATTTGGCATCAGCAACGGTTCGGCAGAGCCCGACGAATATCCCACTGTGCCTGATGAGAAGAGCTACGAAGGCAAGGGAGTGATGCTGGTGACAAGACGCACAAGCAAGCTTGCCGATATGGTGAAGAAACCTATTGCTGCAGGTAACTTGTTTATTGGCAGGTTTGATGCGCAAAGTGCCTTGCAGGATGCAATGAAGGCAACCAAGTTTGGACTGCCGTTTGGCTTTGAGTCAAAGCCGATAACCTTTAGTGGATATTATAAATATGAGTCGGGAGAAAACTTTACGGACAAGGATATGAACGTGCTTGACATGGTTGACAAAGGCACAATTTATGCCGTGCTTTATGATAATCATGACAGTGACGGAAATCCAGTGGTGCTCTAT
>JAGAPI010000138.1 GCA_017623335.1 Prevotella sp. | reverse complement strand
TATACGCGGGCTCATCCTCCAGTTTCCGCCGAGCTTCAGCGTGTACTCCAACGATGCCGAGTAGTTGTAGTACCGCGATGAGAAATCGTTGTAGTTGTTGCGCAGGTCGCTGGTGCCTTCCATGGCATATTTCGTGAGTCTTATGCTGTGGTTGTAGCCCGGCGTTGAGGAGCTGTAGCTGCCGCTGAGGGTAAGGTTGATATATGAGCTGTTCTTAAATGGTATGATGGCAATGTTGTGCAGCTGTGCATTCACGCGGTTGTACTTTCCGCGGCTCATGCCAGTGTTGCTGTTTATCAGACGGTCTCTGTAGGTGGAGTCCTGCGATGCCGACCACGAGCGGCTGTTGCCCGCGTCAATCGTGGCATACTGGTAAATATGAAACGACTTTAGGTTGAGCTGCAGGTCGTTTTTCAGCGAAAATTCAAAATCTTTTCTCCGGCTGCTGCTGTTGCTGCCCGAGAAAATGCTTCCGCCGGTGGCATAGTTCTCGCTGCTTGAGCGCGTCAGGTTCTCGGTGTCCTCCCATTTCAGCTTTGTGCTCAGCTCCTCCTTCACCTTTCTTTCCTTATCCTCCGTTATCAGGTTCACAGCCACCTGTTTCGTGGTTTTCAGCCCCTTTCCCTGTCCTATGTCCTTCCAGTCGCCGTTGCTGCCCGGCTCACGGTTTTCGTTCACGTTGTTTGCGTTGCCGAATGCCGTCAGCTTTGTGTGGTCGCCATAGAGCATGCCGAACATTCGCCCCATCCAGCGGTTGTCGGTGCCTGCGCCGGTCTCGCCGTTGAGCAGGTAGCCCGTGGCATACTCGCGCTTCAGCACCACGTCCATCACGTAGTCCTTTTGCTCGGCGTCCTCGCCAAGAAGCTCGCTCAGCTTCGTGCTCTTGTGATACACCTGCAGGTTTTTCACCGTGAAGTATGGCATGTTTTCCAGCATTATCTTGTTTTCGCCCTTGAAGAAGTCCTTGCCGTTGAGCGTCAGATAGTCTATCTTCTCGCCGTGCACGTAGATGTCGCCGTTTTCCTTCAGCTCCGCTCCCGGCAACTGCCTCACCAGTCCGTCGAGCATCGAGCCTTCGGGCAGGTTGAACGCCGATGCGTCGTAAACTATGGTGTCGCCCTTGTATGCCACCTGTATTCTCGTGCCGCGCACCACCACCTCGTCCAAGTCCACATCTTTATATATGTCGCGCGCCTTGCGCTTCATCAGAATCTGCGGAATGCCCTTGTATTCGCTCTTGCCAATGTCCTTCAGCTCATAGTCCACGTACTTGTCCTCGTAGCCCTCCGCCACTGCCTTTATGATGTAGCGGGCAGGCTGGCGCGGCACGTCAAAATAAAACCACGAGTCCATGCGGCGCACTTCCGTCCTGAAGGTATCCACTACGGTTGAGTCGGATTTCATCAGTGTAATCTTCGCCTCAATGGCACCCTTTGTAAACGAGTCGTAGATGTCGGCGGAAATCCTGACCGTCTTCTCCTTCTTTTTCCGTTTGCCGTCGTTGTCCGGAGCGTTTCCAAGGCAAACGAAAGGCAGCATCATGAGTATCAGCGTCATGATGAAATAGCTTTTTTTCATTGGATTATTTTTTTAGTTTTTGTTTATTCAAAGATGTTCCCGAGCAATGCCTCCAGCTCTGCTCCCACGACACCCGACGCCACAATCCTGCCGTCGGGACCTATCACCACGTTCTCTGGTATCGCCGCTATGCCGTAGGCACGTGCGCAGTCGCCGTTCTCCTGCTCCAGCAGGTGGATGCCAGCCAGCTTTCTCACCCTTACGTATTTTTTCCAGTTGTCGGTAACGTCTTTCAGCGCAATGCTCACCACGGTCAGCCCCTTGTCGGCATATTTTTTCAGCATCCGCTTCATGGTGGGCAGCTCGTGGCGGCTGGCATCGCTGTTCACGGTCCAGAAGTTGAGCACCACATACTTGCCATGCCCCACCAGCTCGCTCAGCCTGCGGCTGTTGCCCGCGGTGTCGGTCAGCGTCATGTCGGTGTATGAGGTTCCTGCCCTGCGGCGGTCCATTCCCTTGTGATACTGCCTCACGGGCTGCATGCAGTAGTGGTTGGCGTAGCTGTTGCCCGGCGCCAGAAGGGTGTCAAGACGTGCCGCACTCATGTTGGTGTAGTTGTTCCACAGATAGTATGCGCCAATGGCGTTGCCGGTGTTCTCGCCGATTATCCGGGCTACGGCATCGTCATACTCGCCCGTCAGCCCCACAAAGCCACGGGTGTCTATTATCTCCGTGTCGCCATCGATGTCCGATGTGTATTTGCGTGCCTCGCGCTCGTATGCCTTCAGCCTGCGCTGGCACTCCGAGAAACGGCGGTTGAGCCGCGAGCCTGCGGTCACTCCCTGCCTCATGTCGATGCTGAGCGGCACACTGTCGGCAATCACCGTCCACGAATTGCCAATGTTGTCGGTCACGCCGATAAACTCGCCTGGATACACATCATCCTCCAGCGCAAAGCATAGCGTGCTGTCGGTTCTCGCCAGCCGCATTGTCCTGTCATGACGCTGCATGAACTCCACCATGGTGCTGGCTCCCTCGCCGGCAGACTTTCCCGTGACTTGCCAGCCTTTTATAAGCTTTGCCGCGGGCTGTGGCGCAACATAGCTTTCGGTCACCGTCTTCTCCTGTATGTAGTTCTGCATGAATCTCCCGTTGGTGACTGTCATCGTATAATTCATGCTGCTTATCATGCTGTTTTCCTGGCGCAGCCTGTTCAGCCCCTCCAGCATAAGGGCATATCTGTGCATGCTGCCTCTGCCCGTGCCTTTCTTCCATTTCAGGGTGTCGGCTGCAATCTCGCTAAACTGCTCTTCGGTGAGGCGTACATCAGTCTCACGTCCCAACTTATTCATCATATATGCCATGATGTCGCAGCCGTTTTCATCTTTCTCAGCCACACAGCGCACATACTGCGATGTGATGTAGCGTATCTTCTCACGCAGCTGCGCAAAAGCCACATCGTCGGCAGTCCGGCGGTCGGAGATGTTACCAGCCACGCTATAGCTGTTGAAAAACGGAGGTGCCATGTTGTCTATCCTCCAGTGGTCGCCGCTCAGCCTGAGCACATACCCGTCGATGGTGCAGCACTGCGCCGAGTCCCTGTCGGGAAACGTCTCGCGCTTCCACACCAGGGCGTAGAGCGTGTTCACTCCGCCGCCGTTGCTGAAGTTCACCAGCCTCACGTTGCTTCCCTTCCCGAATGTGTAGCGGAACGTAATGCGCGCCCAATACGAGTTAACCCACGACGTCTGGATCTGCTCCATCTTCTTCCCGCCGTTGTCGCTGTTGTGCATGTATGCCATCGTGCCGCCGGCGCAGCCCGTGCGAAAAGCCTTGTCGATGTCGGTGAGCGCCGCCGGCAGCGGTGCATCCTGACCGCTTCCTTCAGCATAATTATACTTGAACAGCCAGCGGTTCAGTCCCGTGCCGGGATGCTCATGCGAGAACATCAGCCCGGGCGATGCCACAAACTGCTCCATGGCGTTTGCCAGCGTTTTCTCCGCTACGCTCTGCAGTATGGTTGGTTTGGCTGCGTCAAACCTTGCCCCCATCGCCTGTATGGCAACAGTTAGCACCGTCATCGTCAATATCACTATCCGTCTCATAATTCTCTCCTCTCCCTATACCTTATTATATATACGTTGTTCTTGTTTTTACTTTTCTGCTGTTTTTATTTTGAACAGTAATGTCCAGAAATGAACCAAAAATCATCATTAATAATAATGTTTGCTAAAGCAAATAATCGCCAAAAATTTTTGTTCATTGGTGGCATCGCCACAAAATATTATTTTTGGTCATTACTGGTTCATTTTTGGTCATTACTGGTTCATTTTTGGTCATTACTGGTTCATTTTTGGTCATTACTGTTCAAAACTCCTTTTGCTCATTGTTTTCCTCGTCCTGTTCCTCCAGCATTTCATCTTCGTACAGCGTGGCGTAGCGATACCTTCCTGCATCATTTCTTGTGATATATTCGGCAAGACGCTGCAATTCGCCATTGCTTTCAATCATTTCCTCCACGTGTGCCAGATATACGCTGTCGCCTATCTCGTTGAGCATCTGCTCCACCTGCCTAACCCTGTCAATCATGGCGGCATCCTTGTCTGCGTCCATTGTCTCCTTGACCGTAGCGAGCCTTTTCCCTGCTTCCTTTTTGTCGCCGCGCACTGCCGCGGGCTTCGCTGCCGCCTGTGCTATTACATTTTCTGCTGAAGAGCCAAAGCTACTTTCCGATTTCTTTCCATTCACAGCCTTGCTTGCCGCAAGTTCCGTAGGCTGCTGTCCTTTGCCGTTGCCTTTGGGGTAGCTATCCCTGTGCATCAGCGTTCCCAAAAACACAGCCCCGACAATCACTGCCGCCGCAAGCCACGCCGCCACTCTTGTCATTATCTGCCTGCGCCTGCCAGCAACAATGGCGTCATATTCCTCGCTGCAATCCTCAGCTATCCAAGCTTCAAAATCCTCATCGCCGCAAGTTCCTCCAGCCGACGGATTTCCCAATATCATGCGCAGGACACGCTCCTCGTCATCCTCCGCACCGTCGAGTAGCGTCCTCAACCTCCGCTCGTCGTCAAGCGTGGTCTCACCGTCCAAAAACCGTTTCTTAAGAATTTCCTTTTCGCTGTTCATAGAAGTCCCTCTTTTTTTATCGTTTCCAACATTTTCCGCCGTGCCGTGCTCAGCATTGCGCTCAGAGAGCGAATGCCTATTCCTGTCACGGTAGCAATCTCGCCCAAGTCCATTTCCAGTTCATGACGCATACGGTAGAGCCTCTGTTCTGAAGGCGTGAGCCGGCTCACCGCCATTTGCAGTATCCTGCTGTTGTCGCTCTCCGCCATCGGATCCTCTCCTCTGCCTTTTCCCGGCAGCGGCATCGCCACACACGGCGACGACTGCTTCCTGCGCCATTCGCTCACGCACACGTTTCGGGCTATGCGTACAGCCAAGGCTTCCGCCCCGCCGTCGCTGTCGATGCGCTCCCGCATCATCCACAACCGCATAAGAGTCTCCTGCGCCACGTCCTCTGCCATGGTGCTGTCGGCAAACATCTTGCGTCCTATGCCCAGCAGCTTCGGTCGCAGACGGCGTGTCAAGTGTTCAAACTCCTCTGTAGTCATGTCGTCTATTTATATAAACGCATAAATGCCACCGATGTTAAGTAAATTTTCAAAAAAAATAAAAAAAGAGAAGCATTTTTCCTGCTTCTCTTTCTTTTAAGCCACAATTTCTCTTAAAAATAATTGGATTGTTTCATTATAAAATCACTTGCCGCCGAACACAGCCCTCACCATACAGCCAGCATAGCGGCGCACGGCGCACGGCGTGGTGCTTGTGGTGTTCATTGCCTCGGAAAACCAGCTGCGCTGACCTTGCAGCTGATTGGGCTTTGCATCGTGCATCTGGTTGCTCCAATAACATCCGTCGGTGCCCTCATACCTTGTCATATCATCCCATTTCTCACCCGCCATGGGCAGATAGATGCTGTTGCCGCTGGCACTTGTGACGCGCATCACGTTGACGCCGTTGAGCACCGTGGCGGTGAAACGGCAGTAGGTCTGCAGCTCGTGTATCTCTGCCTCCGACGGCATGCGCCAGTCGCCGCCCCACTGCACGTGAGCCACGTCGTCCTCGGGATCGAGCACCTTCTTGTTGTCCACCGTTCCCGTTTTCTCGTCGAGGTTGTATTTTGTCAGCATTCCGTTCTCGTCGCGAAATTTATATTTGCTGACATAAAACTCTTCCTTGTTCTCTGTCTCGCCCCACGACATAAACCATCCTGCCTCCTCGGGTGCCGTGGCGCCGATGTTGTATTTTGCCCACTTCAGTCCCGAGGGCAGTCCGAGGTCCACGTATGGATAGCCGTTGTGAAGATGGTCCTCCAGCACATCGTGCCCGATGTATTCCACCTCGTCCGGTTTATATTCGGCGGTGGTCTGGTCGGTGAAGGTGAATTTTATGTAATTCCGGTTATAGTAACCGTAACTGCCGTCCTCCTTTTCGCCCCATGTACGCTCACTCTTAAATTCCACCTTGTTTATAATGCTGTTTTCATATTGCACGCTGCTGCCGTCGGTGAGATGCACAGTCATGGCATACCGCTGCGCCTTCACGCCGAGGGCGCACAACAGGGCAAGCATAAAGATAATCCTTCTCATCGCTTCACTGCTTTTATTGTCCGTTTTCCGTTGATTTTTATAAGATACACTCCTGCCGGCTCTGCCTCAAGCGACACTGTCACCCTTCCCGTGCCGTCGGGCGTGAGGCTCGCCGTCTGCCTGCCTCCTGCGTCAAACACGTCCACCACGCCGTCTGCCGCCGTCAGCCCTTCCACCGTCACTACCGTGTTGCCCGTAATGGTGTACTTCATCCCTGCGGCGTCTACAGACTGTATTCCCGTCTGGCTGTTGTCGATGTCAAACCTTACCACTTCCGAGCAGTCGTAATACAGCCTGCCCTGATATGACTTTATGCGTATCTCGCCAAACTCGTAGGTCACCGTGGGCTGCCGGTCGAAATTTATCACCTCGCGTGTGCCGTCCTTCAGCACCACCACAAGAGAAACGGCATTTGCTGCCGACAGAATCACTGTCAGCAGCCATGCCGTTAATATCATGCGTCTTTTCATTTCTTTGTGATTAGATTAATGTCTCTTACTCGTCCTCAAACCAGTCGTCGTAGTTTCTGTTCCTGCCCGGAGCACCCAATGGACCGTCCATTGTTTCGCTTCCTACAGGTACGTCGCTGCCAGCCAGCAACTGTTGGCTTTCTACTTCTATCACCGTCATCTTTGGAGCTATATATTGCTTTTTCATTGTCTTATTGTTTTTATTTGATTATTACTTTCTTTCCGTTTATTATGTTTATGCCCTTGCGTGGAGCCGCCATGCGCTGTCCGTTGAGGTTATATATGGCATCAGTCTTTACCTCTTCCGTCGTCATTCCGCCGATGCCTGTTGTTCCGTCGTCACCGCCGCCGCCGATAACCTTCAATGCCGGAGC
>JAGAPI010000024.1 GCA_017623335.1 Prevotella sp. | reverse complement strand
GTGGTGCTTACTTCCCGGCATATCTGAAGGCAGGTGGAGAGCAGTGCCTGCATTGCCGGGCTTTGGGCTGCCTCTTCTTCATTTGCAGCTGTGACGCTGATAGCCATGACGTTCAGGGAGTGGGAGCCTATATTCATGCTGTGTATGGGATGCACGGTCTCTTGAGAATGGCTCAACACACTGTGCAGGGTAGGGGAGTACTGGCGGAAGGATTCCAGCAGCACTTTGTTTGCCTTGCCTCCTGTGTTGAAGTATTCGCCGAGAAATTCATCCCAGTTGGTGAAGAGGCAGTAGGAGCCGTTGTCTGCGAGTTTGATGCCCACGTGGGCGTAGTAGGTGACTGATTCGTTGCGCTCCTTTTGTTCCTCGGCATAGTAGGTTGCCTCGGTGAAGGTTTGGCGGAAGATGTATTCGGTGAAGGCGGAATGCTGCAGACGGGCATAGTCCTTGCCGTCGGCGAAGGTAATGCCAGCGGTGGGTGTAAGGAACGGACGGAGCGTAAGCCGGCGCCATGTATGACGGACGTATCTTGGATTTTCCTGCTCGTATCTTGCCAGATGCAGCACTAATGCGGCTTCCCCGGTGGTCAGCCTGGCGAGAGTCTGGCTCAGCTGTGGGTGCTCCTTGTAGAGCTGCTGGCAGAGGCTTACAAGATAGGGTTTGTGCGCCAGAGTGTCCATGATGTGATGGAACATGGGAATGCATCTGTTGCCGTATCCGCAGCCCTGAAGGATGCCCATAAGCAGGTCGGCGGCACGGGCTTTCTTGGTGCCCAATGTGCTGCGGTCGTCCTTGGAGTTGTGCAGCAGCACGCAGTGGAAGTTCCAGATGTCGGGAATAGCCACTGCCATGTCGCCTCTTCCATACGGATTTTTGATGTTGAACACCAGCCGCCGGTTGCCGCGGAAGCGGGTGAGATAGCCTATTTGCCCCGCCAGAGGTCCGTCGAGCACCTTGATGGTGGCATTGGGTTCATTGGTTTTGGGATTGAAGGCATAGTCGGTGTATGGACGTTCGAGCACAATCACCTTGTCGGAATAGTTCTCATTGAACTCCCGAAAGAATTTCATCTGTTTTTCGGGTACTGTCCATACCTCGGCTTGGGCGTTGGGGTCGATCTTGCGGTCGTAGAGTATGCGTCCTTGTGGATATTTCCATTCAAGAAACTGATTCAGTGCCCTGTGGGTGGCGAGTACAAACACGTGACCGGCAAACAGTGAGCTCTGCACCTTGGCGCTGTCGGCTGTTGATTGTACGGCTGATTTTACCGGATTGTAGACTTCGAGTATATTCTTTTGATAGAAGATGTAGTCAGGATTTTCAACAGACGTGCGGATATGCTTCTGAATGAGACGCTGGAGCTGTCGCTCTTGTCCCGGCAGGGTGCGTACTATCATCCATTGGTAATGGATGTTGTCTTTGAAGTCAGTCTTTTTATGATTGAGGGGTGCCATTAATTTTGCTTGCTTACTTTGTGATGATAAAAAATAACTTGGTATGATTTATTTTTTTACCCTCACTTACCAAAATTTTGCTTCTGAGGTTGAAGGGGTATGGATATTCCTCATGCTCCCCCTCATGGCAAACGCATGAGTGGCACTTGTTCTCCTGTGTCGGGAGGTTACGGCCGGGTCAGGGAGGTACCTCAGCATGAACGCTCGGTCGTAGTTATGTGGTGTGTTGCGTTGGCATTAGCTACCATAATATTTATTGTATTCATACCACAATTTTTTCTTTTTGCACTAAATGTTTTGCAGGCATCATGCCTGCTTTTGCTCGTTTTACATTAGAAAACAAGCATTTTTGTATAATTGATTGATAATAAGTAATTTGAGCTTCCTGTTTGTTGCGTAATTTACGTAACATATTCCTTCTGTGGCTCGTGAATAACAAAAAAAACATCCGAAAAATTTGTCTATGTTACATATTTTTCATACCTTTGCACCGAAAATGCTTGTTTTCTAATGTAAAACGAGCATTTTTGTATACTTTTATTTAATTATCTTTCCTTCTTGTATCATACTGATAATTTTTTCGTTAGCCCTGTCAACGGCACTGTTGTCGATGGATGCAAGATAAATTTGCGTTGTCTTTATGTTGTCGTGCCCCATACCTTCTTTTATTATAGACATGTGGCATCCCATTTCCTGTGCTGTGCTTGCCCATGTGTGCCTTGCCACGTAGGTGGTAAGCGGCATGTTGAGTCCAATCATTGTGGCTATCTTTTTCAGGCGGCGGTTGACTTTTTGTTCCATCATTTCATATTGTTTCCGTTCTGTGCCGTCCTGCTTTGTGATGATTGGCAGGAGAAAAGGGCTGTCCTTTGTCTGCTTGGCATATTTGTCAACGATTGCCTGCATGCTGTCGTTCCATTCAATGGACAGGCTTTGCTGTGTTTTCTTGCGGATGTAGGTCACCACTCCGTTTTTAATGTCGCTACGTTTCAGGAAAGCCATGTCAACGAACGACATTCCCCTCAGATAGATGCTCAGTAGAAACAAGTCTCTCGCCAGGGCGATGGATGAGCCGTGGGGCAGGTCGAGCCGTGTCATGGCTGTGATGTATGGAATGGAGATAGCGCGCTTGCGTGTTTTGGCAATTCCGGTGAAGGAGTGCCGGAAGATGTCGTTGTTGGCTGCCAGTCCCGCTTCTACGGCTTTACGGTAGAGGGTGCGCAGAGTGCGCAGGTAGCAGGAGATGGTGTTGCGCTTCAGTCCCTTGTTCTTAAGCCACGCCTCATACGTGTCTATGAGGTCTGTGGTGAGTTCATCGAAGATAATATCTTCTCCCGTCCTGAAAGTTGAGAAGCTCCGCAGGCAGTTGCCATAGGTTCTTGCTGTGCCTAAGCGCAGCATCACAGTCTTCTTGGCTATTTGTGCCTGAATGAATGTGAAAACAGTTTGTGTAGTGGATATGTTTTGTTTTGCCATTATAAAAAAATTAAGCCCACCATATAGCTTTTTGTGGCTTTAGACAGCTGTCTTCCAAGGCATTTGCCTGTCCAAGATAATGCAGGCTAATCAAAACAAGGCGGGAGTAATTTTGCATCCCGCCTTGTTTTTGCTTGTATGGCACAAAACCTTATTTGTATTGGTTTATGGTATGAAATTGGTGGACGTAGTCACCAAGTTCCTTGAACTTAGCAGCTCTGCCTGCGTCAAGTTTGTTTTGATTTACGAGTTTTCGATTGTACTTCAGCCAGTTGAGCAAGGTGTGCTCCTCAATGTGATGGCGTGAAGGAAAACGCTGATTCTTTTTCACAAATTCCCAAACTTCTGCAAGCCTAATGTTCCAATTTTCTTCCTGTGTCATAATATTTTTTTATTTTGTTGTTAAATTCTGCATTATGAATTATTACAGCGTTACTCCATTTTTGAAGATTGAGATTTCACGGTAGCCGTTCTTTTCGTTCTGCGCCAGTTCCTCGCCGCTTGCCACAGCCAAAATCTTGTCGATGAACATCGGAACAACCTCCTGCATGGTCTTGCCCTCGATGAGCTGTCCGGCGTTGAAGTCCACCCAATTAGCCTTGCGTTGTGCGAGCGTGGGGTTGGTGGCTATCTTCATGGTAGGAACGAAAGTGCCAAATGGCGTTCCGCGTCCTGTCGTGAACAGCACAATCTGACAGCCTGCGGCAGCAAGAGCCGTACTTGCCACGAGGTCGTTGCCCGGAGCCGACAGCAGGTTGAGTCCGTTGGTGTTCAGACGGTCACCATATTCCAGTACGCCGCTAACAGGAGCACGTCCGCACTTCTGCGTGCAGCCCAGAGCCTTGTCCTCAAGGGTGGAGATACCGCCAGCCTTGTTGCCCGGAGAAGGATTCTCACCAACAGGCTCGCCGTGGCTGAGGAAGTATTCCTTGAAATTATTAACCATTGATACGGTCTGCTCAAACAGCTCTGGAGTCTTGCAGCGGTTCATCAGGATTGTCTCAGCGCCAAACATCTCCGGAACCTCGGTGAGGATTGATGTGCCGCCCTGAGCCACGAGCCAGTCGGAGAACTCACCCACAAGCGGATTGGCAGTGATGCCTGAGAATCCGTCGCTGCCGCCACACTTCAAGCCAACACGCAGATGGCTTACGCTTACTTCCTCGCGCTTGTCCTGGGAGGCAATGCCATAAAGCTCACGGAGAATCTTCATGCCTTCCTCAATCTCATCGTCCACCTTCTGGGTTATAAGGAAACGCACACGGTTCTTATCGTAGTCGCCAAGGAGTTTCTCAAACTCATCGGGCTGGTTGTTCTCGCATCCGAGCGAGAGTACAAGCACAGCACCTGCGTTTGGATGCAGCACTATGTCGCGCAGCACTTTGCGCGTATTCTCATGGTCGCCACTGAGCTGTGAGCAGCCGTAGTTATGGTGCCATGTGTGGATGGCGTCGATGTCCTTACAGCCTGTTTCCTGCTGGAGCATTCCGGCAAGACGCTCGGCGATGCCGTTGACACAGCCCACGGTGGGTACAATCCACAGCTCATTGCGGGTGCCCACTTCGCCGTTGGCACGTACATATCCTTTGAAAGTACGCTTCTCGTCCTTGATGCTGAGAGTCTCGTCAACAGGGGTGTAAGTATATTCGAGAGTTCCTGCGAGGTTAGTCTTCAGGTTGTTCTCGTTCACCCAGTCGCCAGCCTTCAAGTCCTGCATGGCATGACCGATGGGGTAGCCATACTTGATTATGTCAGTACCTTCAGACACGTCATTAATCAGCACTTTGTGCCCTGCCGGCGTGTCCTGATTCAGGGTCACTGTTTTGCCGTCAACGCTGATAGTCTCGCCTTTCGGCATAGCCTGGAGGCAAACCACCACCGAGTCGGCGGGATTGATTTTAATAAATGTTTGTTCCATAGTTTGTTTTTTGTTATTTAGTATTTATTACTATTACTTATTTTATTAATATGGTTCACCGTTATCTTTGTTTACGTCTGTAGAACTCAAGGTTCTCTTTTGTAAGAATCTCTATCGGCATGTAATTCACCGGATTAACCTCTTTGTTCAGCACTTTTGCCTCAAACAGTGAGTTTACGCAATAGTAGCCTTGCATATATGCGTGCTGGGCTATGAGAAAGGATATTGAGCCCTGGCGCACGCATTCTGCGTTTTTAGGCACCATGTCGTACCCCATAATCTGCACGTTGCGGCGATTTGTGCGCTGCAGGAACTCGCCCACGATGTGTGCCTTTGAGTTGAAGGTTATGCAATGGTGTACTTTGGGATGAGTGGTGAAGAATTTCTCAAGCATCTGGGCATATTTCTCGCGTTCTTCGTCAAGCGGCAGGTTCACCTCCAGAATCTCCACTTCAGGGAAATGGTCACGCATATAGTGACGGAATCCAGTCTCGCGGTTTTCTTGCTGCTTGCTTGCCACATTGCCGTTGAGCATCTGCTTCATGAGCATTATCTCGGTCTCCTGCGATGCTACGAGCATCAGCATACGTGCTGCAAAATATCCGCTGCAAAATGAATCCTGACCATAGAATGCCAGCGGCTTGAGGTCGGGCATGTACGAGTCTAATAATATAAAAGGTGTATCCAGCTCGTGCAGTTTGTCGGTAAATTTGCGCGTCAGGTCAAGCTTTGAGGGAACAATTACCACTCCGTCGGGATTTTCGCTGAGGCATTTCTCTGTAGCGTCAACAAATGTTTTCTCGTTGAAACGGTGATAGTAGAGCATCTTCACATTCACCTGAAAGTCGGCATGGCGCTTTTGGCATGCCAGTGCTCCCTCCTCAATCTCTTCCCAGTAGACCTCGCTTTTGTGGCGCGGTATAATAAAATAAAAGGTGAACGACTTGTTGTATGCCAAGGCACTGGCATATACGTTTGGCGTATAGTCCATCTCCTTCAGTGCTGCCTCCACTTTCTTACGCGCTTCCTCCGACACGCTCGGGCGATTGTGCAACACTCTGTCCACCGTACCAGTAGATACCCCTGCATGCTTTGCAATGTCTTTTATTCTTATCCTTGTCTTATCCATATTTTTGATTTTCTGTGCAAAAATAGCAATATTTTTTTAAATAAGCATCGCTCTGATAGAATTATTTGCAGAAAAAACAAAAAAAGTATGTTTTTTCTTTTTTGTTTGAAAAAAAAGTGGTATTTTTGTAGTCGAAAATTTTTTAATTAGTGTAATATTATCAAAAACAAACAATTTAATAAAAACTAAAACAATGGCAA
Source organism: Prevotella sp. (assembly GCA_017623335.1). The sequence goes on along the minus strand of JAGAPI010000024.1, from coordinate 14,605 downwards.
AAGTTGTAACATTAGGCGAGATTATGCTCCGCCTTTCTCCACAAGGTAATGACCGTTTCATCCAGTCAGAGTCTTTCCGTATCATCCCCGGTGGCGGTGAGGCCAACGTGGCAATCAGCGTGGCAAATTATGGACACGATGCTTACTTTGTATCAAAGCTTCCAAAGCATGAGATTGGACAGATTGCTGTAAACGCTCTGCGCCGTTATGGTGTGAACACCGATTTCGTGGCTCGCGGCGGCGACCGTGTGGGTCTTTACTATGCAGAGACTGGCGCTTCAATGCGCCCTTCAAAGGTTATCTACGACCGTGCTCACTCTTCTATCGCCGAGGCTGATCCCTCAGACTTTGATTTTGATGCAGTGATGGAAGGTGCCCAGTGGTTCCACTGGAGCGGCATCACTCCTGCTATCTCTGACAAGGCTGCCGAGCTGACAAAGCTGGCTTGTGAGGCTGCAAAGCGCCACGGAGTTACCGTATCTGTTGACCTTAACTTTCGCAAGAAGCTGTGGACATCAGAGAAGGCTATCTCTATCATGCGTCCTTTGATGAAGTATGTGGATGTATGTATCGGCAATGAGGAAGACGCAGAGCTTTGCCTCGGTTTCAAGCCCGATGCTGACGTTGAGGGCGGTCAGACCGACGCAGCCGGTTACGAGGGCATCTTCAAGCAGATGAAGGAGGAGTTTGGCTTCAAGTATGTGGTTTCTACACTTCGTGAGTCATTCTCTGCTACATTCAACGGCTGGAAGGCTCTTATCTATGACGGCAAGGAGTTCTATCAGAGCAAGCGCTACGAGATTAATCCTATCATCGACCGTGTTGGCGGCGGAGACTCTTTCTCTGGCGGTCTTATCCATGGTCTGCTCACAAAGCCTACTCAGGGCGAGGCTCTTGAGTTTGCTGTTGCGGCATCGGCTCTCAAGCACACCATCAACGGCGATTTCAACCTCGTGTCGGTTGACGAGGTGGAGGCTCTTGCCGGCGGTAATGCCAACGGACGTGTGCAGAGATAAGTGAGTGAAGAGTGAAGAATGAAGAGTGAAGAATCTTCATTCCAAATTATTCCGAAACATTATAAATACAACATTAATAAAGAATAATGGCAAAATTTGATAAGCTTGCCGTGATGGCAAAGATTGGTGAGACAGGTATGGTGCCTGTGTTCTATCACAAGGATGCTGAAGTGGCAAAGAAGGTGATTAAGGCTTGCTACGACGGTGGTGTGCGTGCTTTTGAGTTTACTAACCGCGGCGACTTTGCACAGGAAGTGTTTGCCGAGTGCGTTAAGTTTGCTGCAAAGGAGTGCCCTGAGCTGGCTCTCGGTATCGGCAGTGTTGTCGACGCTCCCACGGCAGCCATGTATCTGCAGCTTGGCGCCAACTTCGTGGTTGGTCCGCTGTTCAATCCCGACATTGCAGTGGTGTGCAACCGCCGCTGTGTGACTTACTGTCCCGGATGCCTTACTCCGTCGGAAATAGGCAAGGCTCAGGAGGTGGGCTGCGACTTCACCAAGGTGTTCCCCGGCGATGTTGTAGGTCCAAACCTCATCAAGGGTCTTATGGCTCCAATGCCATGGTCGAAGATTATGGTTACCGGTGGTGTTGCTCCCGAGAAGGAGAACCTCACGGGATGGTTTAAGGCTGGTGTTTACTGCGTGGGCATGGGCAGCAAGCTCTTCCCTAAGGACAAGGTGGCAGCCGAGGACTGGGCATACGTTACCGACAAGTGTCGCGAGTGTCTTGACATTATCAAGGAGATTCGCGGTTAATGCTTTACCCGACATTCGTGGTGAAGGTAACATCATTATTAGAATTTATAGCAAGAGGCTTGCTGTGGTTGTCTGCCACGGCGAGCCTTTTGTGGTTTTCATCGTGCTCAAGCCATGAGGGCGGCGAGGCAGACACGATGAACGACAGGGCTTACGCTTTTCACTACCGCAACCGCGATTCGGTGGTGGTATTTGCCCAAAAGGCAATGGCTGTATCGCAGCAAAACGGATACACTGACGGTGAAGCCGAAGCCCTAAACCATCTGGCGTTTACTGATATATGCCGTCTTGACTTCAGTAAGGCACAACAGCGGCTCGACCGTGCTGTGGAGATTACCGACAACCAGCTGGAGCTTATGGCTGCATACGTGCAGAAGATGCACGTCAACCGTCTGCTGTCGCAAAACCGTGACTTCTATGCCAACCGTGAAAAGGCTGATGCCTGTCACCGGCGCATCAACGAAGAAAAGGAGATGCTCACCGGGCGCCAGCAGAAACGGAGAATCTACGTGGAGAGCGAGTACAACATGGTGTGCGCGGGATATTACAACGTGCTGGGGCAGGACGACAAGGCACGGCGACAGCTGCATGCCATTAACTCATACGGCGAGATAAGGCAGGACACAGCCCAATATCTTAAATATGTCTGTATGCTCAATGCGTGCGGCATGAACGACGACAACAGTCCCGAGGCTGTGAGCGCACGCTTCACCGAGCTTGTAAACTGTCTGGGACTGTCGCGCAAGAAAGACTATATCTGCATGGCATCGCTGGCAATGCTGCGCATTGGCGAATATCTGCTGATGCCGCAGGCGCTGCAATATCTTGAAAGCGTCAACAGCGCTGGAATAACATATATCAATCCCAACGGGGTGGACGACAGATATATTGCGGCATGGAACGCCGAGACCGCCCTGCTTAACTTCGAGCAGTACGGCGACGGCTATCACACGGCGGAGTCATATCTGCGTTTGGCGGCATGCTGTCAGGAACTTCAGGAATATCATGCCGCCATCGACTGTCTCGACCGTGCATCGGCGCTGAAGAACATCCAGAAGGTGCAGGCACTCATGGCAGACATTCACGAACAATACTCGGTGGCTTTCTCGGCGCTCGACAATAAGCAGCAGAGCGACTATCACCGCAACCTGTTTCTCGACCTTCGCGAGGCAACCCGCCAGGACCGCTATCTTGAGTCGAGGGCAGAGCAGCTCGACACCATGTCGGCGCAGCTCAATCTTATGATAGCGTCGGTGATTCTTGCCATACTGCTGCTGGTGTTTCTGCTTTATTATTTCAACAGGGTGTCGAAGCGTGCCGGCCGTGACAGCGGCGTGGCTGACATAGTGCAGGCGTTTGAGCTGTGGAAGAAGGCAAGCGACGGCGAGAAAGCACAGCTGCTTGAACGGCATGAGGAGCTGAGCGAGCAACTGGAGGAAACAAGAATAAAACTTAGGAAAGGAGAGGAAGATAATCTTGAGGCAAGGGCAAAGCTGCAGATGATCGACGGCATAATGCCGCTGATAGAGCGCATGAGGCACGAGGTGCGCATGCTGAAGGAGCGCGATGAGCCGGAACAACAGCGCGCCGGGCGCCGCAGCTATGTGGCTGAGCTTGCCGCCGGGATTGACAGCCACAATGCCATGCTTACACGGTGGATAGAATTGCGGCAGGGACAGCTGCGGCTGCACATAGAGACGTTTCCCCTGCAGCCGCTGTTCTACATGATGGAGAAGAACAAGAGCAGTTTTTCCGTTAAGGGACTTACGCTCAACGTTGTGCCCACCACAAGTGTGGTAAAGGCAGACAAGGTGCTCACCATGTTTATGATAAACACGCTTGCCGACAATGCGAGAAAGTTTACTCCCGAGGGCGGCAGCGTGACCGTCGACAGCCATGAGACCGACAGTTATGTTGAGATAGCAGTGACCGACACTGGGCGCGGGCTCTCGGATGCCGAGCGTGCCACCATTTTTACACATAACATACGTTCCGGTCATGGTTTCGGACTGCTCAACTGTCGCGGAATAATAGAGAAATACAAGAAGCTGAGCTGTCTGTTTGCTCCGTGTGTGCTCGACGTTGAGAGCGTGCCAGGCAGGGGCAGTCGCTTCTACTTCCGGCTGCCGCGCGGAGTGGCGCGTACGTTGATGGCGATCGCCATGCTTTGCGGATTTTATACCGGCAGCGCCCGTGCCGCCGGCGGAAACGGCAATATGGCTAACGCCCGCCGCTATGCCGACAGCGCCTACTACAGCAACATTGCCGCCACATACGACAGGACAGTAATGTTTTCGGACTCTTGCCGGAAATATCTCAACGCTGTGGTGCCCAAAGGCGAAAAAAATATGCTGCGCGATGACGACGGCAGTGCCGTGGCACCCGAGATACAATGGTTTCGCGACAGTGTTGGCATCGACTTCAATGTGATTCTCGACATACGCAACGAGACAGCCGTGGCAGCCCTCGCACTGCACGACTGGCAGCTGTACAGATATAACAATAGAATCTACACGCAGCTGTTTCAGGAGATGTCGGCCGACAACACGCTGGGACAATACTGCCGCATGGTGGAGCGCCAGCAGACCGACAAGACCGTGACCGTCATCATGCTTGTCATGGTGCTGCTGATGATTCTGCCGGCATACTATTTTCTGTTCTACCGCAAACGCATGCTCCTGAAGCGCGGGCTGAGGCAGATGAAGAGCCTTGAGACAGACAGGATGAAGCAGGAGGAGACCGTTGCGAAGAGAGTCATCAGCGACAGCAACGAGGTGCTTGCCGATGAGTGTCGGCTGGCAGAGAGCACCTTGGCAGAGCTGCATGTGAGCAACAGCGTGCTCGACAACTGCCTCTCCACCATCAAGCACGAGACAATGTATTATCCGAGCCGCATAGCGCAGATGCTGGAAAAGGGCAGCGGCACCGACATCGATGCTCTCGACGAGCTGGTGAGCTACTACGGCGACATCTACGCCATGCTGGGAATGCAGGCGCGCAGTCAGGCTGTACGAAGCTTCATGCAGATACGTCACATACCGCTTGCCGATGTTCTGCCCCAGGCTCCGGGCAATGTGATAGTCGTTGCCGACAGGGCTATGCTGGAATATCTGTTCCGCCTGTTGCGGCGTCAGAACAAAGAAGCAGATTTCTGCCCCGAAATTCACGTCCACGGTAAAAGCGTGGTGCTGACTGCCGGCGGCACCTTTACCAGCCACACCGACTATATGCTCTGCCGGCAGATATTGCGCGAGCATGGCGAAGCCACAGCCCACCGCGCATGCGGCATACGCTGCGATGAGGGAAAAATCACTGTCACCATACGCGGATATGCGGGCCAGGAGCCAAATAATTAATAATTGCTAATTAATAATTAATATAAAGATATGGAATTACAGCCGTTTAAAGTAATAATAGTAGAAGATGTGCCGCTCGAACTGAAAGGCACCGAGGGAATACTCCGCAACGACATTCCCGAAGCACAGATAATTGGTACAGCCGACAGCGAGCCGGCATATTGGAAGCTGATGCGTGAGCAGTTGCCGCAGCTTGTGCTGCTCGATCTGGGGCTGGGCGGAAGCACCACCGTGGGAGTGGAGATTTGTCGGCAGACCAAGGAGAAGCACCATGACATAAAGGTGCTGATATTCACAGGCGAGATTCTTAATGAGAAACTGTGGGTGGACGTGCTCGATGCCGGTGCCGACGGAATAATCCTAAAGAGCGGCGAGATGCTGACCCGCAACGACGTAGCGGGAGTGATGGGAGGCAAGCGCCTGGTGTTCAATCAGCCGATACTCAGGAAAATCATTGAACGCTTCACACGCAGCGTGAGCAGCATGGTGGCTCAACAGGAGTCGCTCATCGACTATGAGATTGACGAGTACGACGAGCGTTTCCTCCGTCATCTTGCGCTGGGCTATACCAAGGAGCAGATTTCCAACCTGCGCGGCATGCCTTTTGGAGTGAAGAGTCTGGAGAAGCGCCAGAACGAACTGGTTCAAAAGCTGTTCCCCAACGGCAACAGCGGCATCGGCGTCAATGCCACGCGCCTTGCCGTGCGTGCCCTGCAGCTGCATATCATCGACCTCGACAATCTGCGCCCCGATGAGGAATAGCCGGCTTTACACCATAGCTCTCGCCACCCTGTGCTGGGCTCAGGTGGCGGTGGTAGTTCTCTCGTGGATTCTCGGAGCACTCCTGCCCCAGAGCACCATCCGAAGTATGCTCCGTGGCGAGGCTGTCCGCTGGTTTTGCAGCCATTTTGTGCAGTTTTGCGCCTCACCGCTGCTTGTGTGGCTGCTGTTGCTTGCCATGGCAGCGGGCGTGTTGCGCGCCTCGGGCATCATCGGCAGCCTGCGTCACCGCTGTACCCGTCGCCGCACGGCGCTTGTTTGCATCGCCGCGGTTACGGTGTTGTTTCTCGTTGCCACCGCCATGCTCACGCTGGTGCCCCACGCCGTGTTGCTCAGCGCAGTGGGCAGCCTGTGGCACTCTCCGTTCAGCGCCGTCGCCATACCGCTTGCTGCGCTTTATGTCGTTACCGTCTCAACCGCCTTCGGCATAGCGGTGGGGCGCTTCCGCTCGTTTGCGCAAACAGCGGTCGCCCTCACCAACGGCATCGGCGTTGCCGCTCCACTCCTGGTGCTTTTCATCGTCGCCTCAGTGTTTGTCCACACCGTGATTTATGTGTTTTTCTCAACACAATAAGCAGGACACTTCACAGTGTCCCGCAAATAAAAATCAAAACAACTTAAAAAAGAAATAATAGACCTAAAGTAATAGTCCCCATCCCGGGAATTTTTGAATTTGTGTTGTTATTATTTTAAGACGCTGTTTGTCATAATGCATGGATAATGTACTTATCTTTTGCAATTATGCATTGCTAATCTTGGTGCAAAGGTACAATATTTGTGGAGAAGAAAAGGACAAAGGCGAAAGTTTTTTCTAAAAATAAGACGCAGTGCTTTTAATTCGTGTTGTGATGATGCCTGTTTAAAGGTTAGTGTAAGCAGATTGACAATTTTTTGTTGTAATTTGAAAGTTTTGCGTTTTGCTGATGTTTGGGCAGAAAAACTGTAAGTTTTCCGAATTTAGGGCAATTTTTCCAACAGAGGTAGTTAAAAAACGCTAAATAAGGGGCTGGAAGTTAACAGATGTTTTGCAGTTTGGCGGATTTGTTGTACTTTTGCGCCCGATTGTGGTTTGCAAGAACCTGATTAAGGGCTTGTGATTAAAAGGGAACCGGGTGAAAAACCCGGACAGTCCCGCTGCTGTAAGCCTCATTGTAACCACGCCAACCAACAACATGCACTGCCTGCGCAGGACGCATGTTTTGAAAACCACTGGTTGAGAACCGTCACTGTAGAGCGAACGTTGTGAGAGACGGATACGCAAAAAAGAACGGTGTGTCGGGATTTTTTAACCGGGAAGGTGTTGGCATGGAGAGGCAAAGTCAGAAGACCTGCCACAGTTTCAAAGGTCGTCCGCACTCGTGGGTTAGGCGTACGATACGATTGGCAAGGAGCATTATTCCGTAAAGGCATGACTGTGCTTGCCAAAACAACAACAAACAAGATGATTCAGGAATGACTGAACTTGAAAATGCCCCTCGTGTGGCGGGCATTAAGAAAATTCTGATTGCCAACCGCGGCGAGATAGCCGTGAGGATAATGCGCTCGTGCAGAGAAATGGGCATAGGCTCCGTTGCCGTGTACTCCGATGCCGACCGCACGTCGAAACATGTGTTTTATGCTGATGAGGCTGTGTGCATAGGCCCTGCGCCGTCGGCTGAGAGCTATCTCTGCATTGACGCGATAATCAGCGCTGCCCGCGTTACGGGTGCCGATGCGATACATCCCGGCTATGGATTCCTGTCGGAGAATGCCGACTTTGCGCGCCGCTGCCGCGAGGAGGGGATTGTGTTTATCGGTCCGGGCGCCGAGAGTATGCTCAGCATGGGCGACAAGATTTCCGCCCGGCGCTGTATGAAGGCTGCCGGAGTGCCCGTGGTGCCTGGCACGGAAGAAGGACTGCAGAGTGTGGAACAAGCCGAGCGCATGGCGATGGAAATAGGGCTGCCCGTGATGATGAAGGCGTCGATGGGCGGAGGCGGCAAGGGCATACGCATAATACGCCGCCGCGAGGAGATAGCCGAGGCATACACGGCGGCAAAGAGCGAGTCGCTCGCCTCGTTTGGCGACGACACCGTGTATCTTGAGAAGTTTGTGGAGGAGCCTCACCACATTGAGTTCCAGATTCTTGGCGACAACTACGGCAATGTGGTGCATCTGTTTGAGCGCGAATGCTCAATACAGCGCCGCAACCAGAAAATCGTGGAGGAAAGTCCGTCGCCTTTTGTCACTCCGCAGCTGCGCGAGGCGATGGGTAGGGCAGCCGTTGCCGCCGCAAAGGCTGTGGGCTACGTTGGAGCGGGAACGATAGAGTTTCTCGTTGACCGCCACCGCAATTTTTATTTTCTTGAGATGAACACCCGCCTGCAGGTGGAGCATCCCGTGACCGAGGAGGTGGTGGGCATCGACCTTGTGAAGGAGCAGATAAACATAGCCTCAGGCAAGCCTCTGCGCATAAGGCAGGAAGACCTGCGGCAGCGGGGTCACGCCATAGAGTGCCGCATCTGCGCCGAGGACACCGCCAACGGATTTATGCCGTCGCCAGGGCTGATAAGCCAGCTGGTGACTCCCAACGGAATAGGGGTGAGGCTGGACAGCTATATATACGAGGGGTATGAGATTCCAGTGTATTACGACCCGGTGATAGGCAAGCTGATAGTGTGGGCGGTGACGCGCGAGTATGCCATCGAGCGAATGCGCCGCGTGCTCTACGAGTTTAAGCTCACGGGCATAAAGAACAACATTGCATATCTGCGTGCCATAATGTCGGAACAGGATTTTGCCGAGGGACACTACGACACGGGCTTCATAGAGCGCCACGGCGACAGGCTCGCAGCCCGTCAGGCATCGGGCGGAACCACGGAGAACATCGCCATCATAGCATCTTATCTCGACTATCTGATGAACCTTGAGGAAAATGCCTCGGGCGACAGCGACGAGGGCTCGACGCCCATAAGCCGCTGGCGGGAGTTCGGACTGCGCAAGGGGGTATTGAGAATCTGACACGGACAAAACAAAACCTGTGCAAAGGACATCATTGAGAAACAGTGGGTGTTGAGGATATTGCACGAACAAAAACGGACGGAAAACAATGGAAATTCATATAGGAAACAGAGTGACTGAGGTGGAGCTGCTGAGCAAGCAGGGCAACAAGGTGAGCATACAGATTGACGGCACGGTGTATGACGTAGACGTGGCGATGACCGAGCGCGGAGGCTGCTCGCTGCTCTACGGCAACAAGTCGTATAACGCGGAGTTCATGCGCACCTCGGACGACGGCAAGCATTACAAGGTGAATGCCAACTTCTCCACTTACGACGTGGAGATTGTGGACACCGAGGCTAAGTATCTGCAGATGAAGCGCAGCGACAACGCTCGGCAGGACAGCCGGATGGTGGCGCCGATGCCGGGAAAAATCGTGAGCATTGCGGTGAAGGAGGGGCAGAGGCTGAATGCCGGCGACACCTGCGTCGTGATTGAGGCGATGAAGATGCAGAGCAACTACAAGGTGACGGCTGACTGCACCGTGGACCGGATTCTGGTGGAGGAAGGGCAGACGGTGAGCGCCAACCAGACGCTGATGACGCTGGAGGTGTGAGGGGAGAGATGACGGGAGGAGGGAAGCTTCGGCAAAACTGAAGATGACGGTAACAACAAAAAACAACAGAAAAATGACATTGGAAGAACGCATAGAGCGGCAGCACGCCCAGGGCAAGATGACCGCTCACGAAAGAATAGAGACGCTGCTCGACAAGGACACGTTCGTGGAGCTTGACAAGCACGTGGTGCACAGCTGTACCAACTTCGGCATGGAGAAAAGCCATATCGAGGGCGACGGCGTGGTGTCGGGCTACGGAAAGATTGGCGGACGGCGAGTGTTTGTGTATGCCTACGACTTCACCGTGTATGGCGGTACGCTCAGCGCGATGAACGCCAAGAAGATAGTGAAGGTGCAGGAGCTGGCGCTGAAGAACGGCGCGCCGATAATAGCGCTCAACGACTCGGGCGGAGCGCGCATTCAGGAGGGAATAGGCAGCCTGTCGGGATATGCCTCGATATTCCATCAGAACACGATGGCGTCGGGAGTGATTCCGCAGCTGTCGGCGGTGATGGGTCCCTGCGCTGGCGGAGCGTGCTACTCGCCTGTGCTCACCGACTTCATCTTCATGGTGAGGGAGCGCAGCCACATGTTTGTGACGGGTCCGAACGTGGTGAAGACCGTGACCAACGAGGACGTGACAAAAGAGGAGCTTGGCGGCGCCGACATTCACGGCAGCAGGAGCGGAGTGGCTCACTTTCTTGCCTCAAGCGAGGAGGAACTGCTGATGGACATGCGCCAGCTGCTGTCGTTCCTGCCGGGCAACAACATGGACGAGGCGCCGCGCCGCCAGTGTGCCGACAGCATAAGCCGCGAGATACCGCAACTGGAGACCGCGGTGCCCCGGAACGCCAGCGAGCCCTACGACATGAAAGGCATCGTGACGCCGGTGCTCGACGACCAGTACCTGTTTGAGGTCATGCCCCACTTTGCGCCAAACGCCATAACGGGATTCGGGCGGCTCAACGGGCGAAGCGTGGGAGTGGTGGCAAACAATCCCGCATTTCTCGCCGGAGTGCTCGACATCGACTCCAGCGACAAAATAGCCCGCTTCATACGTTTCTGCGACTGCTTCAACATTCCGGTGGTGACCTTCGTCGACGTGCCGGGATTCCTCTGCGGCACCAGTCAGGAGCACAGCGGCATAATACGCCACGGCGCAAAGATAGTGTATGCCTACAGCGAGGCAACGGTGCCGAAGGTGACGATAATCACCCGCAAGGCATACGGCGGAGCTTACATCGTGATGGGAAGCAAGCAGACGGGCACGGACATAAACATGGCTTACCCCACGGCGGAGGTGGCTGTGATGGGAGCCGAGGGAGCCGTGAACATTCTCTACCGCAACGCCGGTGAGGAGGAGCGCCGAAAGGCTGCCGCGGAGTATCGCGAGAGATTTGCCAACCCGAGGCAGGCGGCGCAATTGGGATATATCGACGAGATTATCGAGCCCCGCCTCACGCGCAAGCGCCTGATTCAGGCTCTCGACATGGCGCGCAACAAGGTGAACACGCTGCCGCCCAAGAAGCACGGCAACATCCCGTTGTAGACCATTTGAAACTCAGATCATTAAAGTTAGTGATATTATATAAGTTGTATTTACGGGCCGGCAGTTTGTGAAAATAGCCGGCTTTTTCTTTTTCCCCGGAGCGTCAATCCTTTTTCCCGGAGCGTCAGCCCTCCTTCTCCCAAATCATGTCAACGTGCATCAGTCCCTCATACATGAACGGCTCGCCGCAGCGGCGGAACCCCGACTTCACATAAAACTGCTCCGCCTGGCACTGCGAGCGTATCTTTATTTTCCTGGCACCGAGCTTTTCCTCAGCCACGCTTATCGCCTTGCGGAAAATCTCCAGCCCGTAGCCCTTGCCGCGCTCGCGTGTGATGACGCGCCCGATGGCAATCTCGTCGAGATAGGTGCCAGCCTTCAGCACCCGGGCGTATGCCACCATCCTGCCGTCGACGTTCATCCACAGGTGGATGGCGTCCTGGTCCATGTCGTCGAGGTCGAGATACACGCAGTCCTGCTCCACGATGAATATTTCGGAGCGCGACTTCAATATCATATAAAGTTCGTCGAGCGTAAGCTCATGAAAGCGTTTGCAGATTATTTCCTTCATTTCCTTGTCTTGATTTTCGATTGCGTTAATGGGATGCAAAGGTAATATTTTTCTTTGAATTTACGCCATGTTTTCAGAAAAAATCGCCTTGCCGGGTGGAAAAAAACTTCATGTCGGGCAGAAACAGATTTCGGCGTACGGAGAAATATAATCGGGCGTACGCCAAAATATAAACGTGCGTACGGAGAAATATAATCCGGCGTACGTCAAAATGTAATCCGACGTACGTCAAAATATAATCCGGCGTACGCCGAAATTTTTAATATCCCGATAAAAAAACAGCATACGGGCTGAAAAATTTGGAGATTCGGAAAAATAGTGTTAACTTTGCACGTAAAACACCGTATAGGATGATTCTCAGAAAACTGTCAATAATAAACTATAAGAACATAGCCGAGGCTACGCTCGAAATGTCGGCAAAGATAAACTGCTTTATCGGCGACAACGGAGCAGGCAAGACAAACGTGCTCGACGCCGTGTACTATCTGTCGTTTTGCCGCAGCAGCGGAAATCCTGTTGACTCGCAGCTCATACGCCACGACGAGCCGTTTTTTGTGCTCGAAGGCGAATATACTGACAACACCGACACTCTCTCGATATATTGCGGCATGAAGCGCGGCACCAAGAAGCACTTCAAGCGCAACAAGAAGGAATACCGGCGGTTGTCGGAGCACATTGGGCTGATACCGCTGGTGAAGGTGGCGCCGGGCGACACCGTGCTCATCGACGGCACAAGCGAGGAGCGCCGCCAGCTGATGGACGTGTTCATCGCACAGTATGACAATCCATATATGCAGGCGCTTGCGGGCTACAACAAGGCTCTGCAGCAGCGTAACGCAATGCTCAAGAGCGAGGACGAGCCCGATGCGGAGCTGCTGGCGATATGGGAGGAGCAGATGGCGGTGCACGGAGAGCGCCTGTACGAGGCGCGCCGCAAGTTTGTGGACATGCTCGTGCCGGTGTTCCAAAAATACTACGGGATGATTTCGATGGAAAGCGAGACCGTGGGCATCGACTATGAGTCGCACTGCACCCGCGGACCGCTGCTTGAGGTGATACAGCGCGACCGCCACAAGGACCGCGCCGTGGGATACTCGCTGCACGGGGTGCATCGCGACGACCTGAGCTTCACCCTGGGTGGACACCTCATGAAGCGTGAGGCGAGCCAGGGGCAGAAGAAGAGCTTTGTGATAGCCCTGAAGCTGGCGCAGTTTGAGCTGCTCTGCGATATGTCATGCCGCAGGAACACGCCGCTGCTGCTGCTCGACGACATCTTCGACAAGCTCGACGCCACGCGGGTGGAGCAGATTGTGAGGATAGTGTCGAGCGACACCTTCGGGCAGATTTTCATCACCGACACCAACCGCGACCATCTCGACAGCATCCTCGCCAGAGGCAATTTCCCGCACAGGATTTTCCATGTCAGCGGAGGCGAGGTGAGCATGTTTTAGGTGAAGTTTTTTTAGGGCGGTAGGAGGGGTAGGAATTGTAGGAGTATTAGGAGTTGTAGGATTTTTAAGAATTAAGATAAAGGATGTTTAGGACTGATGTGAAACAGGTGAGCGAGGTGCTCCTGTATGCCCTGCGCCAGCAGGGACTTGAAACGCCGCTGCTTCAGCGGCGGCTCATCGACTCGTGGCAGGATGTCGCCGGGGCGGTGATTGCGCAGTACACCCGTAATCTGTACATCCGCAACCAGACGCTTTTTGTTGCCCTCACCAATCCTGCGCTGCGCGCCGACCTCAGCATGATGCGCCAGCAGTATGTCCAGAGGCTCAACGCCGCCGTGGGAAGTCAGGTGATTTGCGACATAAGGTTTTGCTGAAAGCTTATCCGGCTAATGGGCATGGCGATTATTGGGCTAATAGTATATAATAAAATAATGTACGCGCACGTGCGCGTACATTATTTATATATAGTGCTCTGGGGAGCCTGTTATTTCAGACTCTCCTTATACCACTGGAACAGCCGCTCCACGCCCTCGTCAATCTCCACCTTGTGGTGCCATCCGAGCGAATGCAGCTTCGACACGTCGATGAGCTTGCGCATGGTGCCGTCGGGCTTCGATGAGTCGAAGATTACCTCGCCCGTAAATCCCACGGTCTTTACCACCAGCTCCGACAACTCGCGTATGGTGAGCTCCTTGCCTGTGCCCACGTTGATGTGGCAGTTGCGTATCTCTCCCAGGGCAGGTATTGCTCCGCCTCGGCCGTGACTGCTGTTGCGGTCGGTTGCTCCGTCGGCGGTTGCTGTGCCGGTCTGCACGCTGCTGTAGGTCTTCATGCCTATGATGTCGCTGAAGTCAACGTTGAGCAGCACATGCACCGAGGCGTCTGCCATCTCCTCGCTCCACAGAAATTCGCGCAGCGGCTTGCCCGTGCCCCAGAGGGTCACCTTGTTGTCGCCGATGCCGTATTTTGCCAGCACGCTGAGGATTTCCTCCTTGTCGGCACTGCCGTCAACACCCTCCACTGGGCGTTTGTTCATGTCGGTGCGTATTGCGTCCCACTCCCCGTCGTGAATCAGCTTGGCAAGATACACCTTGCGCATCATTGCCGGCATCACGTGCGAGTTTTCCAGGTGGAAGTTGTCGTTGGGACCGTATAGGTTTGTCGGCATCACTGCTATGTAGTTGGTGCCGTATTGCAGGTTGTAGCTCTCGCACATCTTCAGGCCCGCAATCTTGGCTATGGCATATTCCTCGTTGGTGTATTCCAGCTCGCTTGTCAGCAGCGCGTCCTCGCGCATTGGCTGCGGCGCATTCTTGGGGTAGATGCAGGTTGAGCCGAGAAACAGCAGCTTCTTCACGCCGTGATGGTATGACTCGCCGATGACGTTGCATTGCATGAGCATGTTTTGCATTATGAAGTCGGCGCGGTAGAGCGAGTTTGCCATGATTCCGCCAACATGCGCGGCGGCGAGCACCACGGCGTCTGGCTTTTCCTCATCGAAAAATTGCTTTACTGCCGCCTGATTGGTAAGG
>JAGAPI010000137.1 GCA_017623335.1 Prevotella sp. | reverse complement strand
TTTCTTTCGGCAAGGTCGGCATTTATTTTCTGCAGGTTTTCGGGAATGTGCTTGTCTATCAATATCTGCTCGTTCATGTCGAAGTTAGGCAGCCAGTTGTCCACCATTATCAGCGTGCTGATATAGTGGAACCGCTTGCCAGCCTGTTTTGCAATGTTGTCCCAAATCTCCACGGCATTGCATTTTCTGTTGCCATAGATCAGGACCGCAAACAGATAGTCAGCCTTCAGCTTCGCCGTCTTTATGAACTTGCGCACCATGTTGGGCGGCATGTGCCCGGATATTGGATACACAATTCCTATCTCGTCGGCCTCAATCTCAAACTTCTTCTGTTTCATCAGTTGCGGGATGCTCAGCAGCTCCGCATCATTGCCTCCAATCTGGCGCGCCACATAGAGGCAGTTGCCCGTTCCCGTGAAATAAAGTATCACACGCTTGCCTCCCTTGGTTCCGCACGATGCGAATGAGAGCAGTCCCGACGATGCCACGGCACCGCACACCACGGCGGCTCCTATACGCTTCAAGGCATCGCGCCGGCTTATCTTTTTGTCTGTATTCATATTGTTAAATGCTTTTGTTTGATTCACGGTGCAAAATTACTGCTTTCCAAACGAAAAGCATCTATCAAAATTACGGATAAAATTATAACTTTTACAGATTGGGGCTGAGAAGAAGAATAGAAGAGACTAAAAAAGGTGGAAAGAATGATGATACCGCGTAACTCCACACTAAATAGCCATGTGTGCTCAAAGAGCAGCCGTGTCAGTGCGGAGCACGCAGTAGAAAATAAATATCTTTTGAACAAATAGAGCCTTTACAATGTAGGCTCTACGCTCTTTATCGTTCCGTCGTCGTTGAAATACAGCCTGTCAATACACACTTCGCGGTAATACCCTGCCGACCAGCCGCGCTTCAATCCGTCGGGACGCTCAAAACGGTGATATACGATGTACCACTCGTCAGTGCCCGGCTTGCAGATTACGGCATGATGCCCTGTGCCGTAAATCTGCTTCGAGGGGTCTTTGGCGATGACTACATTCCGGCATAGCGGCTGAGTGAGCTTTGTCGGTGAGTCGCTCATGGTATATCTCACGCGGTACTCGGGACTGCGGGTGTCGTTCTCCGACCACGTGAAATAGTATTTCCCGTTGCGGTAAAACACGTAGGAGCCTTCGCAATAGTGATACTGTCCCTGCATGGAGCGCGGTATGACATATTGCTGCGTGGAGTCTTTAATAGACAGCATGTCGTCCGACAGTTCCGCCACCATAAGGAATGCGTTTCCCCAATAGAGATAATATTTACCCGACTGCGGGTCACGGAACACATCAGGGTCTATTAGATGTCCGCGCATCGGACCGCTTTCCGGCTGCTTCAGGAGAGGTTTGCCAAGAGCGTCACGGAACGGTCCCTCAGGACGGTCGGCTACGGCGACACCGATGCTGCCGTCCGCCACGAAGTAATAATAGTACTGGTATTTAGCCTTTGCCCCCTCGCCCGTCTTACGCTCAATGATACAGGGAGCCCACAGTTTCTCGTTTGCCCATGTCACGTCTTTTCGCAGGTCAAGGGCAACACCCTCCTTTTTCCATGTCTTCATGTCTGCCGACGAATATACGTGAGCATCGTGGTTCTGCCAGTTCTCGCAACCGTCGGTGGTGGGATAGAGATAATACTTTCCTGTCTTCTCTGAGAACATTATCTCGGGGTCGGCATAAAAGCCGGGAATAACCGGATTGTTTACATTTGGGGCTATTTGCGGGATATGACATTCGTATGTCCGTGAGTTTTCATTCCAGTAGCGCTCCAGCGCGTCAGCTTCCTCAGCCGTAATCTGTACCACTGCCCCATGCTTTGGAGAAGAGAAATTCAGAGTACGCATCTTGCCGTTGTTGAATATGCCGAGCGACTTGTAGCTGTTGAAGTCGGTGGTCTCCACAAAACCGAAGGTCATGGGCTTCATGCGGTAGATGTCGTACATCAGAATCCATTTGTTCTCGCCAATGAGCTTGTAGACATGCGGTGCCTCGCAGCCAACGGGAGCGTCATCCACCCAACGGGCATCGTAGTGCCATCCGCCGGTAGGTCTGTCGGAGGTTGCATGCTTGATGCCCGCCTGTCCATCGTGACTTACGTACATCAGATGATAAGTATCCCCCACCTTCGTTATGTCGCCATCGATGGCAGAGATACCCTCGTCAGGATATTGGAAAAGCACGGCAGGCTCTGTCTCTATGCTGTCGAAAGCCTCGTTGGCGTAGGCATAGTATAGCTTGGCAGGCTCATCCTTGTGGCGCATGGTGAGATATACCATGTAGCGCCCTTCCTGTTCGTCGAATATCGTCTCAGGTGCCCAGGCACAGCCTATCTCCTGCCACGAAGTGAAAAGCTTGTCGAAGTGTACGTTATGGTGTGTCCAGTTGATGAGATCCCACGATTTCATCATTACAATGCCCTTGTTGTTGCCCCATCCGTAAGTCTTGCGCGGTCTTTCCCATTCCGTGTCACGCTTGCCGTCACGCAGTCCATAGACGTGAAGGTCGGTCATTGCCATGTAGAAAGCCCCGTCGGGACCGCGGTAGATATGCGGGTCGCGTATGCCCTTTTGAGTGGCTACCGTGTCGCCGGCAATCACAGGATTGTCATTGTTTAGAGCCTTGAATTGTCTGCCGTCCCTGCTTATGGCAAAGTGCAGCCCATGGTCTTCATCCTTATGATAAACCATCAGGTATGCCTTCATCTTCGACTCGTCAACTTTGCACTTGGGGAAGCCGTCAGCCTGAGGAACCGTCATGCCGTTAGCCTTTGCTGAGAACGACAGAGACATGATAAGAGATACAATATAAAAAGGCAGTTTCTTATTCATAAATTCACAATGTTATTAGGTTTTTCGGCAAAGTTATGAAATATATCCCAAAGTACCAAACGAAAATCAAAAAATGTAGAGAGAAAAGCAAATATCACAGCAATACAGAATATATTTAAGGATTATATTTTCCGCACTTTTTGGGTGTATGGCAATGCGCCAATTACCCCAATTACAGATTAAATTATATCTTTTACAGATAAAGACAAATTTTGAGCCGCAAAACAAAAGATTTAAACAAAAACATCGTAACTTTGCCCCTGAAATTTATAAATAAAAACGATTGATTATGAAAAAGATATTATTAACACCACTGCTGTTACTTGCTGTCATTTCAACAACGGCTTGCGGAGGAGACGATAAAGAATCATTCATACCAGAACATCCCGAAACATCTGTATAGCCAGACAATGACAATAAAAATGAAAATACTGCATCTATGAAAATGAACATTACAGTGGAAAACCACACGATTACGGCAACGATGGAGGACAATGCAGCCGCACGGGATTTGCTCTCCCGTCTGCCGATGGAAGTTACATTGGAAGACTTCAACAACACTACCGAGAAAATATTCTATCCCAACCCGGCACTTAATATAGAA
>JAGAPI010000136.1 GCA_017623335.1 Prevotella sp. | reverse complement strand
TATTTCAGGCGACTGCAGCTCCTCCACCCTACCGCAATGCGTGCAAATAATATGATTATGATTGCTGTCGGCATAACACGCCTCGTAGCAGGTCTCCCCCTGAAATCTGTGGCGCGCCACAAGTTGCAGTTCCACCAACAGTCGCATGGTATTATAAAGTGTAGCACGGCTCACCGGGAACTTTGAATCCTCGGCGAGACGTCGCCCCAACTCATCCATAGTGAAATGCCCGTTGATGTCGTAAACGGCATCCAGCACAGCATAACGCTCAGGTGTTTTGCGGTGGTTATTACGCTCAAGATAGTTGGTGAGAATGTCTCTCACTGCCTTCTTTGTGCTATTGTCCATTGCTAAAAATCAAAAAAAACCGCACAAAGTTACGAAAAAAAATGAAGAATGAAGAATAAAGAATGAAGAATTTAATATTTTTTTTATTTTGAATTGTCGAGTGACAGAGAACTCTAATTTGTTGATTTAGAACTCTAATTCGTTGATTTGGAACTCTAATTCGTTGATTTAGAACTCTAAATCGCTGATTTAGAACTCCAATTCGCTGATTTAGAACTCCAATTCGCAGATTTAGAACTCCAATTCGCTGATTTATGCATCATAGCACAAAGTTATTTATCTTTACATTTATATACACTGCGTTTTGCATATATTTCATAAAACAAATAAAAAGTGCTTACAATATGTATAAGCTGACGAACAATAGTAAATGACTATTCTTATAGATTATGACCAGTTGAGAGGAATGAAAAGCATCAACCTGTGGATAGTCAACAGATTGATGCATGATACCTGTGATTCGGTTGGGGTTCGAACCCAAGACCCACGCCTTAGAAGGGCGTTGCTCTAATCCAACTGAGCTACCGAACCAACCTTAAAATTGAATGTGTTTCAGAAAAACGGTGCAAAGGTACTGTTTTTTTTTGAAAGTCCAAACATTTTGCATGTTAAAAGTAGCTAAAAGCACAAAAAGATTTTGTTTTGTGCTCACTTATTCGTAACTTTGCAGAATAAAGAGTAAGTAAGAACAAGCTATATTGCGATTACCTTATGGTGATTGAGGAATCATCTCAGCATAATAACATAAATGAATAATAAAATGATAGTAACGATATTACAACGGGATATTCTTTGGGCAAAGCCCGAGGATAACCAGCAGCAGGCAGAGCAAGCGCTTATTGCAGAGCAGGGAAGCGACATTTATGTGCTGCCTGAAATGTGGTCGACAGGATTTGCCACTCATCCTGAAGGTATAGCAGAGACTGACGGCTCTTCGCTAAAGTGGATGCAGCAAATGGCGGCGCGTCTCAACGCGGCTGTCTGTGGCAGCGTTGCCACCGATGTTAACGGCAGTTACCGTAACCGTTTCTATTTCGTATATCCCGACGGGCATTATGAGTATTACGACAAGCATCATCTATTTACATTCGGCGGTGAGCATAAGCATTTCACGGCTGGTGCCAACCGTGTGACAGTAGAGTTCCGTGGGGCGAGAATATTGTTGCAGGTGTGTTACGACTTGCGCTTCCCTACTTTTTCGCGCAACAGCAATCATGACCGCTACGACATTGCCATCTACGTAGCATCATGGCCTACGATAAGGGTTAAGGCATGGAGCACGCTGCTCATGGCACGAGCCATTGAGAACCAGGCTTTTGTTATAGGCGTAAACCGGGTGGGTAAAGACCCAGGCAACGACTATTGCGGAGCATCGGTAATACTCGATGCCTACGGCAACACGCTTGCAGCCTGCACCCTGAACGAGGAATGCGCGGCAACAGCTGAACTTGACCTTGAAGCACTTGCAGCATTCAGAACAAAATTTCCGGTACTTAACGATGCCGACTGAATTGTTTACCAATGCCAGCTAAACACTGAACACTAAAAGCATGGATATAAAAGAATTTTTCAAAAACGACCGTTTTGCAACCGAAAACGGCGTAGAACTTGTAGATGTGGGCGCGGGCTATGCCAAGGCGCGCCTGCTGCTCACGCCAAGCCATCTTAACGCCGGCGGTGCCTGTCAGGGAGGTGCATATTTCACACTTGCCGACCTTGCCCTTGCCGCCTGCATGAACAGCCACGGCACGCTCACCGTCACCACATCGGCAAACATCACGTTTCTCCGCCCAGCATGCAAGGGTTATATATGGGCAGAGGCACATGAGATAGTAGATAACAAAAAGATGCCCTACGGCGAGGTAAGAATTACCGACGACGAAGGGCACCTGCTTGCCATATTCACAGCCAGCGGCTACCGCAAAGAAGGAGTCACACTACCTTTCACGCCAAGCTGTGAAAATTAATCACTAATTACTGAACATCAGTCACTGAACACTCAACACTAATCACTGAACACTGTTAAAGCGTTACGTCTTTCAATCCGTTTTTCTCGATAATCTCCTGAGCACGCGGACGGTCGTTGGTGCGGAATATCAATATTCCCTTGCCCTGAAACAGGAACGTATATAGGTAAGTCAGGTCGATGCCTTCCTTTGCAAACAGCGATATGGCATCGGCAGCCGAACCGGGACGGTTGTCAAGCTCCACGGCAAACACATCGTTGAGCGCAACACTCACCCCAGCCTCCTTCAGCATGTCGTATGCACGCTGCGGCTCGTTGCATATTATACGGCAGATGCCGTAGTCCATGGTATCGGCAATGGTTGTTGCCACCAGTTGAATGTTTGCCTCCTTCAGGAGTTCGAATACGCGCAGCAATGCGCCCGATTTGTTTTCTATAAAAACTGATAACTGTTTTATATTCATATCTATAAACAATTAAAGTTATACTTTCACTTAAATATTCTCTTCCCTTTTTTCTTATTTCAGCACGCGGTTGTCAGTCACGCGCTTGCTCTTGCCCTGCGACCGCTCGATGCTTCCCTTAGGCATGAGCTTGATTTTGGCACGTATCGACAATACGTTCTTAAGTTTCTCGGCAAGCATCTGCTCCAGTTTTGCGAGGTCGGGCAGCACGTCGGTAAGATACTCGTCGCGTACCTCCACCATCACAGTCAGGCGGTCGAGATTGTCCACACGGTCAACCACAAGATGATACTGCGGCTCAAACTCCTTGGTCGACAGGATAACACTCTCCACCTGCGACGGGAATACGTTGATGCCCCTGATGATGAGCATGTCGTCCGAGCGTCCCATGATAGGAGTCATGCGTACATTGGTGCGTCCGCACGGACAGGTGCCGGGCATGAGTGAGCAGAGGTCACGGGTGCGGTAGCGCAGCACGGGCATACCCTCCTTGGTGAGCGTGGTGAACACCAGCTCGCCATGCTGTCCCATGGGCACTGGATCCAGAGTCTCAGGATTGATAATCTCCGGATAGAAATGGTCTTCGTTGATATGGCTGCCGTGCTTTTCCTCACATTCGTATGACACCGACGGTCCCATAATCTCAGAGAGTCCGTACAGATTATATCCGTCCAGTCCCAGTCGCTCCTCTATCTCCTTGCGCATGTTGTCGGTCCAAGGCTCGGCACCGAAGGCACCCACACGCAGTTTTATGTCCTCCTTCTTTATGCCCATCTTGTCCATTGTCTCGGCAAGGTGCAGGGCATACGACGGTGTGCAGGCGATGCCCGTGATACCAAGGTCACGTATGAGTTTGAGATGCTTTTCGGTGTTTCCCGTAGAAGCAGGCACCACCGTGGCTCCGAGGTTCTCCACTCCGTAGTGTGCGCCCAAGCCACCTGTAAACAGTCCGTAGCCGTATGACACGGAGAATGTGTCCTTGCGGGTAATGCCGTATGCGGTGAGACATCTCGCCATGCACTCGCTCCACACTCCGATGTCCTTACGGGTGTAGCCCACAATGGTGGGGTTTCCCGTGGTGCCGCTCGAAGCGTGTATTCTCACTATCTCGCTTGGCGGAGCCGCCTGCAGCCCGAACGGATAGTTGTCGCGCAGGTCCTGCTTGGTAGTAAACGGCAGCTTCGTAATATCCTCTATCGTGAGGATATCATCGGGCTCAATGCCCATCTGTTGCATTTTGTTGCGGTAGAACGGCACGTTGTGATACACATAGTCAACAACCTTGTGCAACCTTCGTCCCTGGAGCTCGCTCATCTCGTCGCGGCTCATACATTCTTTGGTTGGATTCCAATACATTTTATTAATTCATAATTATTAATTCATAATTCATAATTGGCTGCGCCGAACTTCACGACTCACAATTTATAATTTTAAAATTTTTAATCGCAGCGAAGCGAGAACAATTCGTAATTCAACAATGATCAGCATGAAACGCCTTCATGCGCTCCTGCATCACGGGATAAAGCTCGTCGCGCATTCTCGACACGCAGGCTCTCACTCCCTCGCGCATGCTGCCCGTGGTGGAGAGATTTATCGACGACACCCCATAGCTGAGCAGCTCTTTCAGGAGCTTGCCGCCGGTCATGTTGCCATAGCCTATGGTGAAGAAGAACCCGTCGCCTACCGCCTGCGTCACGTCATGGTCGTAGACAATGTGGAAACCGTTGTCGGTAAATATCTTCTTCATCCTGTTGGCACGGCGCTCATATTCCCGTGTGTCCTCCACGAAGTTTATCTTTCCCTCACACGACAGGCGCAGCATCTCGGCATAGCCATACTGCGTGGAGGCGGTGCATCCGCTCGTAATCATATAGAGTATGGATGCGGTGAAGGTTGGTCCGAACACTCCAGCATCGTGATAGCGCGCGGCGAGCGCGGGATAATGGCGGTCGAACAGCACATCGGAGATACAGGCAAGCGCGGCACGCTGTCCCGCATACGAGAATATCTTCGACGACGACAGCATCAGGATGTAGTTGTCGGTATAGCGCGCCACTGTGGGCACATACGGCGGCTCATAGGGGTGGCTCAGGTCGCGGCGGTAGTCCATGCAGAAGTATGCCAGATCCTCGCACACCACAGCATCGTACTTGGTGGCAAGCTCGCCTATAATCCGCAGCTCGTCCTCCTCCAGGCAGGTCCATGCCGGATTGTTAGGGTTTGAGTAGACTATGGCGGCAACGGTGCCGTCTGCCATCTCCTCCTCTAATTTTCCACGGATAGCCTCACCACGGAAACTGTAGACATCAAACTCCTTCCACTCAATTCCGAGCACTCGCAGCTGCGATTTCTGTATGGGAAATCCCGGGTCGATAAACAGCACCTTGTCCTTGCCCGGTATGCGCTGCGTGCAGGCTATGAACGCCGCAAACGATGCCGCCACGCTTCCCGTTGTGGGAATACAGGCGCGGGCTGAAATGTCAATATTTATAAATGCCTTTACAAACTCCGAGGCAGCATCCTTCAGCTCGGTTATTCCTGCGGCGGCAGGATACTGCGAGCCCACTCCCCTGTCAAGTGCGCGCTTCTCTGCCTCCACTCCGTATTTGTTCACAGGCAGTCCGGGTGAGCCCTGGTCCATGCGTATAAACGGAATGCCGGTTTTCTGCTCAAGATACTGTGCCACAAGGAGCACCTCGCCAATGGTGGCGTGCTCCACGTCTGCCACGTGCATTTCCTCACATGCCTCCCGGAGCAACTCATCGCTGAATATCTTCATCGTCTCTTTATCCTTTTAGTCCCAGCTCAAAAGCCTTCATGTTTGCACTCACCACAGCCTCGCCCTTGCGCTCAAACACACGGGCAACGGCGGCTCTC
>JAGAPI010000135.1 GCA_017623335.1 Prevotella sp. | reverse complement strand
TGACCTCTACAGCAGCGACAAAACACTGCAAACTATAGTCAATGCCTTCTACAAGCAAGAGGCGGCAATGGTGATAGGCTCCTACCGCATGTGTGACTTCGATCTGAACACCCTGCCGCCAGGACTCATCGACCATAAGGAGTGGACCGAGGAAAACGGTCCCAACAATGCCCTGCGCATAAACGGACTTGGAGCACCGCGCGCATTCTTCACACCGCTGCTCCGACAGATACAGTTTCCAAACACAAGCTATGGCGAAGACTATGCCTTAGGACTGATATTCTCACGCCGCTACCGCATAGGCAGAATCTACGATGAACTGTACCTGTGCCGCCGCTGGGGTGGCAACAGTGATGCCGCCCTCTCTGTGGAGCAGGTCAACGCCAACAACCTATACAAGGACCGTCTGCGCACACTTGAAATAATGGCACGACAGCAGATGCTGAAAGGCACGGGCGACATGATGGCAGACAGCTCGCTCGGAAGATTCTTCAACCGTCAGTTAGAGACGTGGGAGGAGGTGAGCCAGCGCTACCGCGAGCTGCAAGCCGTGGACACAAAGGAACTGCAGACCGACACCATGACATTAGTGGCGCAATACAATCCTGCAAGAATGGTGTCAACGGGAGCAAGCATCAGCCGCAAGGCGATAGAGAGTCGTCCCTGCTTCCTGTGTGTGAAAAACCGTCCGGAAATTCAGGCTCAAAAAGCCATTGACAGCCGTTTTGAACTTCTTGTAAATCCATTCCCGATATTGCCCGTACACTACACCATACCGTCATTGCGTCATGAACCGCAACAGATATTGGGCAACTACAGCGAGATGCACCGTCTGCTCGACAAATATCCCGAACTGATGGTGTTTTATAATGGTCCCAAGTGCGGGGCATCGGCTCCCGACCATGCACACTTTCAGGCAGGCACCAGCGGAGTGTTGCCGCTGCAAAAGGCATGGCAGCGGCTAAGCCGCAGTCTCACAGCCGTGCTGGAGCGTGACAACGGCGAAGGAATATGGCAGGTTACAGACTATCCCTGTACGGCGTTTGTGATAAAAAGCCTTAGCGTTGAGAGCGACACCGAACTGTTCGGACTGCTTTACCACGCACTGCCGCTGCTGCCCGGCGACACCGAACCGATGATGAACATCGTGGCGTGGCGCAACGAAGGCGAGACTGTGACCGTGGTTCTGCCGAGAAAAAAGCACCGCCCGGACTGCTACAACGCCGAGGACAATCAGAAACTAATGGTCAGCCCCGGAGCATTGGACATGAGCGGACTGATTATCACCCCACGCCATGAAGATTTTGACAAGATGACAGCCGAGACGGCAACAGCCATATTAAAAGAGGTGGCACTCGATGCCGCCGATGCCAATGCTGCGGCAGAGAAGATACGCAGCAAGGCACAACACCATGCCAAGAACGGAGCTGACACACATACGGGCAAAGAGCCCAATGTGACAGTGGGACTGGTAAGCGCACAGAAGATAACATTCCGTCTCAAT
>JAGAPI010000023.1 GCA_017623335.1 Prevotella sp. | reverse complement strand
GGTCGTAATCGCGGATTATAACGTATGGATTGGTTGAAAAACCTCCCTTGAAGTATGGTCCCACAGGAGTTACGAATATAAGGAACAGATATTCCTTTGACGGATGAACGCCCACCTGTGCCGATGTGCCGATAAGCAGCGGACGAATATACAGCGTCGCACCGCTCTCGTATGTAGGAATCCACTCCTGATTGAGCTTCACCACCTTTTCCACCATTGTCTCAAACAGTTCTGTAGGAACCTCAGGCATGAGAATGCCCCTGCAGGTAGACTGAAGACGGGCTGCATTCTCGTCCATGCGGAACACACGCACCTTTCCGTCGGGACAGCGGTAAGCCTTCAATCCCTCAAAAGCCTCCTGTCCGTAGTGCAGACATGTTGCCGCCATGTGCAGCGGAATTGTTTCTTCTGAACATACCTCAACCTCGCCCCACTTACCGTTGCGGTAGTAGCAGCGCACATTGTAGTCGGTCTTCATGTATCCAAACGACAAACTTGACCAATCCAAATCTTTCATAATTATATACTTTTTTATCCTTAAATCCCTAAAATATTAAAGTATGCGAATATACGCAAAAAACTTTTGCAAAAGTACAAATAATTCTGCACATAAGCAAGCCTTTTGAGCAAAAAGATTATATTTTGATGCTTTTTTATCCATAAAACAAAAGAATTGTTTGCTAATATCAAAAAAAAACATTAATTTTGTACACATAATAAAACACAGATTAAAGCAAATAACCAAAATGATGAAAAAAAAGATATTGTTTATCGACCGCGACGGAACACTGATTAAGGAGCCTTACGACGAACAGATTGATGCTTTTGAAAAGCTCACTTTCGTACCGGGCGTGTTCCGTAACCTCGGCTTCATACGCCAGCAGCTTGACTTCCACTTTGTAATGGTGTCGAATCAAGACGGACTTGGAACCGACTCATTTCCCGAAGATACCTTCTGGCCAGTACATAACTTTATCCTCAATACTCTTGAGGGTGAAGGCATAACATTCGATGACATTCTCATCGACCGCCACTTTCCCGAGGACAACGCACCCACGCGCAAGCCCGGTACGGCAATGGTGGAAAAATACATCAACGACGACCAATTCGACATTGCCGGAAGCTACGTAATCGGCGACCGCGAAACCGATGCGCAGTTTGCGCGCAACATCGGCTGCAAGGCTCTCATCATCGGCAAGGACGGAATGACATGGGAGAAGATTGCCGAACTGCTGTTTGCAGGAGAGCGCACGGCAGAAGTGAAGCGCACCACAAAAGAGACCGACATTGACATAAGCCTGAACCTCGACGGCACTGGCAAGGCTGACATAAGCACCGGACTGGGATTCTTCGACCACATGCTTGAACAGATTGCAAAGCACGGCATGATGGACCTGAGGATTCGCACTAAGGGCGACCTGCATGTTGACGAGCACCACACCATAGAGGACACTGCCCTCGCCTTGGGTGAGTGTATAAACAAGGCACTCGGCGACAAACGCGGCATCGAGCGCTACGGCTATTGCCTGCCCATGGACGACTGTCTGTGCAGTGTTGCCCTTGACTTTGGCGGCCGCCCGTGGCTTGTGTGGGATGCGGAGTTCCGCCGCGAGAAGATTGGCGAAATGCCCACAGAAATGTTCCTGCACTTCTTCAAGAGCTTCAGCGACAGTGCCAGAATGAACCTCAACATCAAGGCTGAGGGGGACAACGAGCACCATAAGATAGAAGGAATTTTCAAGGCTCTTGCAAGAGCACTGAAAATGGCAGTGCGCCGTGATATTTATCACTACGAACTGCCAAGTACTAAGGGGATGCTATAAACTCAGTGTTCAGTGTTTAGTGTTTAGCGTGAAATTATCAGTTAGCTAATTACAATATTAACTGAACACTAAACACTAAACACTGAATATTGAGCACTACTTCTCCAGCAGCACCTGATTTCTTACTCTCGAAAGAGTCTCGGGAGTCATCTGCAGTAAATTGGCAATATATACCAACGGTGCGCGAAGCACAATCTGCGGATGAAGCTTCACCAGCTTGGCATAGCGGGACTGCGCAGACTCAAACCTTAACAGGTCAGCATGTACCTGACTGAGGATTAGGCTCTCCTCCAATATCTTACGGTATAGAATCTGGATATTCACACTCCTCATTGCCACCTGCTCCAGCTTGGCTCTCGGAATGGCATAAATCACAGTAGGCTCAAGAGTGACAAGCTGCAACTTTGAAGGCTCCTCACGGAAAAGACTCTCTATACACATCATGATACAGTTCTCGGTAGCGATGTACTCGGTCAGCTCCTTGCCGTTCTTTGTATAAAACTCTCTCACCATGCCCTTGGCAATCCAATAGATATGTTTGCAAGTCTCACCTTCCGACAAGATTTTCTCATTCTTGCCATATTTTACCGGCACAAGCAAATCCTCAAGAACATCAAGTTCCTCATGTGTCATGGTGCTGTAGCGTCGAGCCAACTCGCGTGCCACGTCCCTTGTAGTAATAGGAATATTCGTCATAATTTCATTAATTGGTTTTAGTATATTGTCTCATTTATTTATTGTATTTATTATTTAGTCCAGCTTCAGCACAGCAAGGAAAGCCTTTTGCGGCACCTCCACATTACCAATCTGCTTCATGCGCTTCTTTCCCTTTTTCTGCTTTTCCAGCAACTTGCGCTTACGGCTCACATCACCGCCATAGCACTTGGCTGTCACATCCTTGCGGACGCACTTTATAGTCTCGCGTGCCACAATCTTAGCTCCGATGGCAGCCTGAATGGCAATGTCGAACTGTTGGCGGGGTATCAGCTCCTTGAGCTTCTCACACATGCGGCGGCCAAAGGTCACGGCATTGTCCTGATGAGTAAGCGTTGACAACGCGTCCACCGACTCTCCATTGAGCAGGATGTCGAGCTTTGCCAGCTTCGAGGGGCGGAAACAGTCCACATGATAGTCAAACGAAGCATAGCCTTTTGATATCGACTTCAGCTTGTCGTAGAAGTCTATCACTATCTCGCCCAACGGCAGCATGAAGTGCAGTTCCACACGGTTGCCGCTCACATACTGCTGGTCAATCAGCTCGCCGCGCTTGTCAAGACACAGCGTCATGATAGGACCAATGAAGTCGGCGGCGGTTATGATGCTCGCCCTGATATACGGCTCCTCAATGTGGTCAATCATTGTCTGGTCAGGCAGTCCCGACGGGTTATGCACCTCTTTCACCCCACCCTGCTTGTCATAGCACATATACGATACGTTGGGCACAGTGGTTATCACATCCATATTGAACTCTCGGTCCAGCCGCTCCTGAATTATCTCCATGTGCAGCAGTCCGAGGAATCCGCAACGGAAACCGAATCCAAGAGCCACCGACGACTCTGGCTGGAATGTGAGCGAGGCATCGTTCAACTGAAGTTTTTCAAGCGATGCGCGCAGGTTCTCATACTCTGCCGGGTCTATGGGGTACACACCGGCAAACACCATAGGCTTCACCTCCTGGAATCCCTCTATCGCCTTGTCGCAAGGACGCGCCACATGAGTGATGGTGTCGCCCACCTTCACCTCCGTCGAGGTCTTTATACCGCTTATTATATATCCCACATCGCCTGTAGACAGTTCCTTGCGGGGAATCATGTCCATCTTCAACACTCCCACCTCGTCGGCAACATACTCCATTCCGGTATTAAAGAACTTCACCTTGTCGCCCTTGCAGATATGTCCGTTCTCTATCTTGAAGTAAGCAATGATACCTCGGAACGAGTTAAACACCGAGTCGAATATCAGCGCCTGCAGCGGTGCGTCCTTATCGCCGGTGGGATGAGGTATGCGGTCCACCACGGCATCAAGCACATCGGCAATACCCTCGCCCGTCTTTCCGCTGGCACGGATAATGTCACTGCGGTCGCATCCTATGAGGTCGATAATCTCGTCCTCCACCTCATCGGGCATGGCGCTCGGCATGTCAATCTTGTTTATCACCGGTATAATCTCCAGATTATGGTCTATTGCCATGTAGAGATTGCTTATGGTCTGCGCCTGCACTCCCTGAGTTGCATCGACCACCAGCAGTGCGCCCTCGCAGGCTGCAATGCTTCGGCTCACCTCGTATGAGAAATCGACATGCCCAGGAGTGTCAATGAGGTTCAGTATATATTTCTGTCCATCCTTCTCGTATTCCATCTGGATGGCATGACTTTTTATCGTTATTCCGCGCTCACGCTCCAAGTCCATATCATCAAGCATCTGTCCGCCAGTAACTTGAATTGTTTTAGTATACTCCAACATACGGTCAGCCAATGTGGACTTACCATGGTCAATGTGAGCAATAATGCAAAAATTCCTTATACAATTCATTGATATACGTCAATTTGAGTTGCAAAGATACAAAGAAAATCAGATATTCCCAAATTTTTCGCTTGTTTTTAAAT
>JAGAPI010000022.1 GCA_017623335.1 Prevotella sp. | reverse complement strand
TGCCGGAGCCTCAAGGGTCAGCGGCTCTTCCGCCGTGGCTTTCACCGCGTTCTTTTTCCCGTAGAAAACCAGCACGTAGCCCTGGTGGCGCATGGTAAGATATTTCATATCGGTAAGTTTACCGAGATAATACCGCCATTCTCCATTCTTGTCTCCCTCCACGCGCTTTACAAGCTGGTCGAATGTCGTAAACATATAATATTCTCCGGCATCTTTTCCCGGCATCTGAATCCCCATGTCGTATATCCACTGCCATGCAATGCTGTCGGCAACCACACGTTCCGGCGACATTGGGTTCTCCTTGGATGTTATTGTGGGTATGGATATGCCCATAATGATGTCGTTGACACCGTCGCCGTTGATGTCGGCAACCGTAATCATCGGCTGACAGCCGGGCAAAGCCTTGCTCCCGTCTGATGCCTCAAACAGAGATACGGGGCGATGGAAACGCAGTCCGAGGTTTGTTCTCGCGCCTCGGTAAAAGAGTATCGGGCTATGTCCTTTTTTCTCGTATTCGTATGTCACAAGCAGGTCGAGCACACCATCCTGGTCCCAGTCTACGGGAGTCATGTAGGTTTTCATGCTGTTAGGCTGTTTGCCCTCCCACATCTCCTCACCGTCGTCTGTGGTAAGTATGCTGCCGTCAGTGTATCTGAGATACTGGCGCAGCCCGAACTTAGGATTATCCTTTGTGCCCTCATTCAGTGCCACGCGCAGTCCGGCATTGCCTCCCACAAAGAGGTCAAGCAGTCCGTCGCCGTCATAGTCGGCAAATCCCGTTGTGGTGTAGTTCCAGTACAGGTTTGACTCGGGCGTTGTGTGGTCCACACCACGGTAGGGCGGTTCCTTATAGCCCTCCTGCTCCACATATTCAAGTGGGGAAAATCCCTTTCCGCTGCCTTTCCACAGAGCCACCCTGCCCGGATTGTACTCGCCGGAGAGAATGTCCGTGTGTCCGTCGCCGTTGATGTCGACAAACCGCGGGTGTATGCCTATGCAGCACCACTGCTTGTTGCTGATAGTGTCGCAGTTCATGTCGGTGGCATAGAAATATTTTCCCGTGAATTTCGGCTTTTTCCTTGTTCCGCTGTTCAGATACACCTTAATGTTGTTCTCCTTGTCGCCAGTAGAAAACTCGCCGAGCAGCAGGTCGGGCAGTCCGTCGCCGTTCCAGTCGTAGACGGCAGGATAGCACAGTCCGTGCTTGCCCGTGCGTATCTCCATTTCCGAGCCGTCCACACGCTGTGGCTGCGACAGCACCGGCGCACCGGGTATGGCGGTCATCTTCAGGTTTTTCAACTTAGGAAATCCCGATGTGCGGAATTTGTCGTTTGCGGGATTGTCCTTTGGAAACTGGGCATTGACACTCACGGCAGTGAGTGCCAATGCGATGCATAAAATTGACTTGTAAATATGCATAATAAAAGAGAGATTATAGTCCTTTAATGTAAACGTCGTTGATTTTTCCGAATGCCCATCCTTCCACGTTGGAAGCGTCGTAGCGCACAGCCTTTGTTACGTTACCCGTCATAGTGTCGAGATGTAGGGCATACAGTGCCGACTTGGCACCGTCCCATGTTGCCACGAGCAGTATCTCGTCGCTGTCGTGACGTTTCACGTTGCCAGTGTCGAACATCTTCATCATCGTTATCTCGCCGTTTAGGCCGATGGCGCTGCCGTCGGTCATGCACAGTTTCTGCGATGGAGCCAGAGCCGTGCCGTCCAGACCATAGTGGTATACGGCAGAGCGTGTTGCATAATAATACATATTCTGTGTAGAGCCGAAGTCGAAGGCAAAAGCAGAGTTGACATTTTCCATGGCATCCATTCCAAGCATTGTCTGTGGAATGCCCTGCATGCCGGAACTGCCTGCCGCGGCAGCCTTGGTGTCGAGGTCAACGAGGAAATATTTGCCAGCATATAAGGCATTGTCGCTGTCACCTTTCATCACAGCCATGGTGTGC
The DNA here is from genome assembly GCA_017623335.1 of Prevotella sp. Next base: position 10,778 of record JAGAPI010000022.1, on the reverse strand, counting down.
GTGCGATGGTCGGTCTTCATTGTCACAACGTCAGCCTTCATGTTGCCGGGATTGAACGGCACAGCATCGGTGCCTGTGTCGAGCAGCTGGGTCTTTTTTTCTATATTCTGCAGTGTACCGTTTGATGTTCCGACAAAGCCCTTCCACGTCTTGTCACCGTCCACAGAGCTGGCGTACATCATCTTCTGAATACCGCTTGTGCTGACATCACACACCTTTGGAGAGAATGTGAAGGTATGTCCTGCACACTCCAAGTCGGGAGTATATGTTGGAAACAGGTATTGCGCCTGAGAAGACGGCTCATAAATAAACACGTCGTCGCCGTCGAAGGCGTAGGCCCATGACAATACCATTGCATATGCTTTAGGATTGCCGTCGTTCACCTTACGGTCGCCCTGCAGGTAGAACACTGCATTCCAGTCGCCAAATATGGAAAGGTCGTTGCGGTCGAGCCACTTCCAAACTTTGTCGGTGTGCACCAAGATGCGGCAGCGGTCCTGATTGGAGGTCTGGATGTATGACGGTATTCCCTGATAGATGGAAATGCCCTCTCCCTCCAGTTTGCTGCCGTTGACAGCCGAATACAGGGCATTGGTGGCATTGGGCTTTTCGGGCAGTGAGCTTGCCTGAGGCATGAACTCGTCGGCCTGCAGAACGCCCACATCGCTGCCTCCGCCGTCGGAGTAGAGCACCATAAGACCAGTTATGCCCTGTATCGTGATGGTGAAATTGGCGGTGGAGAAGAAGTTGCGGCCCGTGCTCTTCTGGTGAGCGCGCAGACGGCAGTTGTATCTTTTGTTGAGCGATGTGATGTTTGAGTCGAGCTTGCATGTGTAGGTCAGCGTCTTGCCCTGCTTGTCGTCATCCACCAGCGGGGCATAGAAATTCTTGCCCTGTTCGTTATATCGTTCGCCGCTCACCTCCCAGAAATATTCCAGGTCGTTGTCGGCAATCTCCGACTTAATCTGCGGCTCAATGCTTATGGTCTGCCCGAGGCTTCCGCTGTAGGCAGCGTTGGGTATCACTATTTCCACATCGGGAAGGATGGTGTCGAAGTCGTTGCCTTCCTGATCGTCGTAGCAGGAGACGGTGGTCAATGCCATTGACACCATCAGCGATATGTTGAGAATTTTATTTTTCATAAAACGAATAATTTTGAATGGTTAATATGACCTGAAGCTGAACGACGGACGCTCTCCCGGAGCATTCGGGTCGTCGGCAGGATAGCGTATGTCGTTCTGTTCCACATAGTCGTTGAGCATAAAGAGGCAGTACTGAAGTGCAAGGTCGGAATTGCTCCACGACTTCATGCTTCGCGGGTCGTCGGTGCCTCCCGTGACTTTCGCGAATATCTCCATCTTCAGCTGAGAGTAGTAGCCCATGTACTGCTCACCCCGTGTGTCCCACCATGAAGGACGCACATATCCGTTGTGCAGGCAGAGCGTCACGGTCTGATATGCCGGCAGTCCCGGCTCAAAGTCGGCCGACGGCATCACGCGGAAGATGATAGAGTCGTACACCTCGTTAAGATGGCTGCTGTTCCTTATGTTTACATACATCGTGTCGGCAATTAGCCCTGCACGTATTCTGACGGGATTCTGCACCTCAAACTCCGTGCGGCTGTCCTTCGGACCGCCTGCCACCTCCACATTCACAACCCTGTCCCTGTCAGCCACGTCGGCAGCCATGGTCAGAGGTATTGCCGCCACGAGCATACCGCCTTCCGGCACGTCGGGCTGCTGTATGTTGCTGAAGTTTACGAGAGTGTCGGTGAACCAGACATATTTCGACTGCCACGAGTCAATCTCGCTGTCGCCGCAGCCGGTCATCTGTGTGAGTGCCAGTGCAGCCAATAGCATATATGCAAGTTTTTTCATAATCTTTCCTTTTTTCATGTTTTTTATTTTTCTTTATCCCTTCCGCCGTAGGTGAACTCATCGTCGGGCACGGGCATTGTGAAGAGACGCGGCTCAACGGTATAGCTCTCATAAGCCGTCATGTTGACGATTGTCTCGTTAAGGCGTTTCTTGTAATAGAACATCTGTCCCTCGGCAATGAACTCCTTGCGGTATTCCAGCTCTATCTCGTGCTGCAGCTCCTCCTTTGATGAGCATGTGAGCGGGAAAGCCGCCAGACCGCGGTTCTGGCGCACCGCCTCAAGATAGCCAGTGGCAGTGGTGAGGTCAGGCTCGCACTCTGCGGCAATGTAGTACATCTCCGCCAGCCGTATCATAGGCATACGGTTGGCTGACCATGGCGAATAGCTGTTGTTGTAGTCATTGTCCTTGTAATACTTGTTGCTGATGATGAACTCCGTTCCATAATAAGAATAGGTGGTGTGCAGATAGGCATAGCGCGGGTCCATGGCCCTTGTCGACTCGTCGAAGCAGTCACCGTTGATGCCCATGAGGTTTCCGTTCATTCCCTGAAACGCATTCTCGCCCTCTATCATTATGCCGTCCATGCGGTCGGGCAGGTTGTTGATGTTAAGCGCGAAAATCTGCTCGGTGGAGAAGGTGCGGTCGCGCGCCACATATTCGCTTGTGCTTGCCACGTTCGACACCAGCTCGGGAGCCACCCACGGGAACTTGTCTGCCTGTGCGTCGATTATCTCCTTTGCACAAGCCAGGGCATTAGCCTTGTCGCCCATCCACAGATATACGCGCGCCATTGTGGCAGTGGCGGCATAGTAGTTGAAGTGGAAACGGCGGTTGTGCCAGTCCTTGATGTTATACCTGGTGCGGTTGGAGGCATCGCCCGTAGGCAGGCTGCATACATATTTCGACGCAGCCGCGCCGGTCACCATCGGGTCGGCTTTCAGCAGTTCCCTTGCCTCTCTCAGGTCTTCGAGAATGGCGTCGGCACACTGCTTCACAGTGAGCATCGGATAAACCTGCGATGTCATTGAAGCCACGTATGGTATTGCCTTAGCGTCGGGATTCACCGTGCCGGCATCGCCGAAGAGGCGCAGCAGGTCGAAGTGCATGAAGGCACGCAGACCGAGAGCCTCGCCCTTGAATATGCTGTAGTCGCTGCCCGTGAATACATTCCTGTTATCATCAATCGAGCTGAGAATGGAGTTGATGTTTACAATGGTGTTGTAGCCCTCGTTCCAGATGTTGTCGCAAAAGCTGTTGCGCAGCGACTCGTTGAAGTTGCTGGCGTCAGGGTGGAAGTTGAATCCCATGTATTCTGCGTTGTTGCCAAACATACAGGTGGCGCCGCCGCCCATAAGCTCCAGCCCGTACCATGTCATGTTCTTGCCGTAAAGATTGTCACTTGTCATGTTGACATAAACGCCCGCCATGGCATCGGCATAGCCGTCTTCATTCTTGAACATCTGCCCTTTGTCAACCTCGGTTGAAGGTTCCACGTCGAGCCAGTCGTTGCAGCCCGTGAGCATCATCCCCGCTGCAATATATGTGATATATATCAGTTTTTTCATATCTGTTCCTTTCTTTATTTAAAACGTTGCATTCACGGCAAGAGAGAATGTCCGTGCGTAGGGATAGCTCGTACCGCGCTCTACCTTCACGCTGGTGAGTCTGAGCAGGTCGTTGGCTATGAACGACACTTTCAGATGCTGCAGGCCTATTGACCTGAGGAATGCCATGCGGTAGAAGTCGTAGCCGATGTTGAGCGATGAGAGGTAAAGCTCGTTGTTGCGCTGCACGAAGCGTGATGTAGGCTTTGTCATTTCAAAAAGACTGTTGGGCGACTGTCCCATCTCTATTGCCTTGTACAGGCTGTGGTCGCCGGGATTAACCCATGTCTCGCTTACACGCTTGTCGAGGTTGCCGAAGCCGTTGATGTTCTCCACACGGTCTATGAGCGTGGAGTTGTAGAGGTCGCCGCCAATGCGGTAGGAAGCCATGGCGGTGAGCGTCCATCCCTTGTAGCCTGCGCTGATGCCGAGCGCACCGTGCAGCTTTGCCTCAGTGTCGCCGATTACTACCTGGTCGTCGCTGTTCCACGTATAGGTGATGTTATCGTTCTTGTCAAGGAACATCTCCTGACCCGTGGCAGGGTCGATGCCGAGCGAGCGCACACCCCAGATGGCAGTCATAGAGCAGCCCTCATAGAATTTTGTGGCAGGGCGCGTGGTTGACAGCCTGTAGTTTCTGATATCCTCGTCGGAAGGATTTTGGGAAGAGATGTTCGGGTCAGCCTGCTCAAATTTCTTGTCGGCATCGTCGTTGCTCTTCTTGAAGATGTCGTAGATTTTCTTTATCTCGTTCTTGTTGCGTGTAGCCGAGACCGTGAATGTCAGCCAGCCGCGGTTCTTGTTGTCACGCCACGGGGTGAAGCCGAGTGCAAGCTCAAATCCGCGGTTCTGCATTTCGCCCATGTTCTCCTTGTAGGTCTGGAAGCCCGTAGAGCCCGGCAGGGTGATGTCGGTGAGCATGTTGTCGGTGTTCTGAACGTAGTATTCGGCACGCAGTGTGAGCCACTGCGCCACAGCCAGGTCGATACCTATGTTCTGGTCCATCACCTTCTGCCACTTCAGCGAGGTGTTGGGCAGTCCCATGAGCGTTGCGCCCATGCGTCCGTCGTAGAAATAGCCTGAATACTGGTATTTTGCACGTGCCTGATAGGGGTTGAAGTTCTGTGTTCCCGTGTATCCTATCGAGTAGCGCAGCTTCAGAAGATTTATAGGTGAGTTTTCTCCAAACCACTTTTCCTTATGGATGTTCCAGCCTGCTCCAGCCGACCAGAATCCGCCCCAGTGGTTGTCGCTGCCGTAAACCGACGAGCCGGTGGCACGGTAAGACGCGTCGAAGAGATAGCGGTCGGCATACGAGTAGTTGAATGCGCCCACGAAGCCCACCTCGCGCGTTTTTGTGTCGCTGCCCGTTGGGTGGCTGTCGTGGAAGTAGGATGTTGCCATGGAAATGTCGTCCATGTTGTCGTTGCCGAATCCTTCAGCCACTACTGTCGATGAGGCTGTGTTCACTGCCTGCAGGTTCCATGTGCCGTTGAGGAAGAAAGCGTGCTTGCCCAGCATCTTGTTGTAGCTCAGACCGGCCTGTGCCGAAATGTTCTGGCTGTAGCCGTCGCCTTTGGTGTAGCGTCCCTTGCGGTCGCTGTTTCCGTTGGCGTCATATTCGGCAAACATTGTGTGTGAGGCAGGATAGAAGAGGTCGCTGCCGTTCTCAGTGCGTGAGTAGGAGAAGCGTCCCGTGAAGCGGAAATTCTCATTTATGTGCCAGTCCATCTCAAAGTTGTCGGTGAACGTGGTGTAGTGCGACTCGTCCTTTGTGTTGAGCTGTGCGTTGTAGAGAGGGTTGTAAACAGGATATTTCTGTCCTGCGCATTCGTAGCCGAGAATCTGTTTCACCTTGCCGTATTCGTCATACGGGGCAAAGTAAGGCTCAAGACCGATATAGTCAGAGAACGAGCCGTATGGAGAATTTGTCGACTTGTTGTAGGTGTAGTCCATCTGGTTGCGGAACACCATATTCTTATATGTGTATGACAGGGTGGAGTTGATGTTCAGCGTGTTGCGTCCCGACCCTTTCATCACACCGGCTATGTTGTTGTATGATGCTCCCACGATGTAGCGTATCTTAGAGTCGCCGCCCTCAAGCTGCACCGTGTGCTTCTGTCCCACGCCCGTGCGCAGCGGTTTTGACAGCCAATAGGTGTCAACGCCCGATGCGATGGCGTCATATACCGATTTGTAAAGCTCGTCGGCAGCCTGTGCTCCCGACATTGCCTGCCAGTTGTCATATTTGTGGTGAGCCACCTCCCAGTCGAACTTCTCCTGTGCGTTCATCATGTTGTAGCCCGTGAGGTCGGGAGCCTCGATGTTGAGGTTGCCGTTGTATGATATGCGCATCTCGCCGCTCTTGGGACGTATGGTCTGAATCACCACAACTCCGTTTCCCGCCTTTGAGCCGTAGATAGCCTTTGCCGCAGCGTCTTTCAGCAGCGTCACGCTCTGCACGCGGTTCATGTCGAGGTCAATTATTTTCTCAAGTGTGGTCTCAAAGCCGTCGAGAATGAACAGCGGCTGGTTCTGGTTGCCCTCGTAGTCGCCCTGAATGTTGAACGACGTCTCGCCGCGCAGCTTTATGTTAGGCATTGAGTTAGGGTCGCTTCCCATTTCAAGATTTTCGGTAATCTGGAATGTCGGGTCGAGGGTCTTCAGACTGCTTATGAGGTTCTGGTTGCCCACCTCCAGCAGGTTGTCCTTGGTGAATGTGGTTGAGGAGCCGGTGAAGCTGTCCTTGCGGCGGTCGAACATACCCGTGACAACCACTTCCTGCAGCTGGGTGTCCTCGCGCAGCGATATGTACACGGTGCCCTTGTCGCCTCCCTTGCCGTCGAAGGTGCGGCGTGCAGGCTTCATGCCGATGTATGACACCACAACCGTTGATTTCTCGCCCACGGGCAGGTTTAGGGTGAACATACCGTTGTTGTCAGCCACAATCTGTATGTCGGTGCCCTCAACGGCAATGCTCGCGCCGGGCAAAGTTCCCATTTCCGTGTCCATCACCTGACCTGTTATCTTGTATGTCTTTTGACGCTGTACGGGCGGTTTCTTCTCAATCTTTTCCCTCAGCAGCACCGACACGTATTTCCCGTCAATGGTGTAGGCAAAGGGCTTGTCGCCCAAAACTTTCCGCAGAGCTTCATTGATGTCCTTTGCTACAATGGGACCGTCTACAGTGAAAGTCTTTACATCCTCGTAGGTAAACAGAATCTGATACCCCGATGTCTTCTGCAGCTTCTTCAGCACATCTGCCAGTGAAGCATTCTTGAACTCAATTCTTATCTGCGACTTTTGCTGTGCCTGAGCGCCTATGGGGACGGCAAACATACAAACAATCGCCAGAAGAAGAGTTGCCAACAGTTTTCTTCTCATAGTGTAATTGTATTTGTGTTAATTAAACATTTTTTCTATCTCTTTCTCCAAATCCTTTCCGAAAAGATTGCGGCATACGATTATGCCGTTGCGGTCGATGAGGAAGTTTTGCGTGATGTGGTCGATGGCGTGATCCTTGAGCCACGGACCGTCGAAGTCCTTGAAGTCTGTGACAAAACGCCATGTCAGTCCCATGTTTGCCGGTGCCTTCATCACTCCGACGGTGTCTCTGTTAAAGGCATAGTCGACCATCTCCAGCCCCTTTTGTGCGTATTTCCCGTATAGCTGTTTGCGCAGCAGCAAGTCAGCGTCATAGTTTTCCTCTCCATATCTTGAGAGTGTAAGCAGCACGCATTTTCCCTTCATTGCCGCTATGTCGACGGTCTTGCCGTAGAGGTCGTTCATGGCAAACGGCGGCATGGGGTGTCCCGGCTCAAGAGCCTCGTCCTTCTCATACAGCTCGCGGAATGTGCGCCACTGCTCGCCCTTGAATGCTCCGGGGGTAAGCATGTTTACATATCGGGACAGCTTCTTGAACGGGGCTTTGTCCATCACACGCATGTTGTAGATATGGTTGAGGGTGATGTAGCTCGACGGGTGTTTCCCGGCAAACTCCGTAAATGCGCTGTCAACCATTGTCTGATATTTGGTCTTTACAATATTCATTATTGAGTCTGCCTTTGCAACGTCTTTCATCTGAGCCTTCAGCTGCATCCCGTAGTTCCACACGGGGTCAAGTGTGCGGCAGTATTCCTGATATTCATCCTCCGTCTTTGAGCCCTTTACCACAGGACGGTCATTTACCGTGGTGAAATCCACATTGTCGTTGCCCATCCAGAAGGCACATCCCCAGCAGTTGCAGGAATGCCGTATGTGAATGAATGTTGGTGCTTCCATCGCCTTTTGACTCTCGATTGTGAAGCAGCCTTTTTCAACTTTGGCGGAGTCAGCCACCTTTCCCCTTATCTCCAGATACATTGTACCGTCCTCAAGTCCGGGCACATTGCCGCTGATGCGGTATTGGGCGTGACAAACGCTGGTTGAGGCTAAGGCGAGCAGTGCCGTTGCCAAATGTTTTTTAGTCATATCTTTATGATTTTAATGGTTGTTCAGGTATGTTTCTACAGTCTCGCGTATCTTGCTCCCACGAAGCCCTTTGGCAACGATGGTTCCGTCGTTGCTGATGAGGAAAATGGCAGGAATGCCGTTGAGGTTGTACCACTTGTACAGTCCGTCCTTGGTGCCGCGGTAGTCAACCACCTGCTGCCACGACGGCTTATCCTCGTCGAGAGCCTTGCGCCATGCAGGTTCCTTGGTGTCTACCGACACACTTATGACATCAAAGCCCTTATCCTTAAACTCATCGTACACGGCACGCACGTTGGGGTTCTCCTTGCGGCACCATCCGCACCATGATGCCCAGAAATCCACGAGCACGCATTTCTTTCCCTTCAGGAAGTCCTTGAAATTAATCTGTTTTCCATCGGGTGCGGGAAGCGTGAAGTCGGGAGCAGCCGAACCTACGTCTACAATGTGAATGCTGTTGTAGAGGTTTATCACCTTGCGTCCTGCCTCTGACTCCTGGACGCTTGCCGGCATCATGTCTATTGATTGGCGCACATTGTCAATCATGCCATTCATGAAAATAAAAGTGCTGTGGTCGGCGATAACCCGTGCGGACAGTCCGTTGCCTGCTGCGATAACCTTTTTCAGGTCGGACATAAACGCAGCGTCGTTTTTAAGACTCTCCACGTCGGTCGTGGTCTTGAAGGTGTTCTCCACCTTGTTGTAGACGGCTTCAACCCCTGACGCACTCTTCTGAGAATACGCCGTGCAGGCAAGACACACCCCTACAAATAACATTGTAACTCTTTTCATAATCTGCTTTTAAATTTAATTTAATACAAACAATGACGAAAAGAGTTAAGAAAAGGGTACTAAAAAATAACTATTTTTTCGTTTTTAGTGCTATTTTACTTTCAAAGTGTTGCCATTTCGGCTCACTTCCACCTTTCCCATGCTGTTCAAAAGCTTTATAATATGGTCCACTCCTCCACGCTTGTCGGCAAGGAAATGCAGGTGGTACGACCTCACAGCCTCATTCTCTATTATGACATTCATGTTATACCAGCGCCCTATGTCCTGCATGACATTCTCCAGCGCGATATTGTCATAATAGAAATATCCGTCGCGCCAGTAGAGATAGGACTCAATGTCAACGTCGGCAACACCTATCGAGCCGTCGTCGTTGAGCTGGGCATCCTGTCCGGGCACAAGCCGCGCCTCGCTGTTCTCGCTGCTTCTTACCGTAACCTGTCCCTTTATCAGTGTCACATGCACGTCGCTGCGGTCGTAGGAGCGTACATTGAATTCTGTTCCCAGCACACGGACTTCAATGCCGTTTGCCTCCACGATGAAAGGATGCTGCGCATTGCGGCTTATCTTGAAATATGCCTCGCCCTCAATTTTCACACGGCGTTCCTTGCCAGTGAAACGGCTGGGGTAGACAAGGCGGCAGTCGTTGTTCATCCACACCTCACTGCCGTCGGCAAGTGTCAGTTTGTATGTCTGCCCTCTTGGAATGGTGAGCGACAGACGGTCGGGGGTCTCGTCAGCATTTGCCGACAGTGTCATCTGTCCCGATGCCGTTCCCACGCCCATGGCGGCAAGCTGAGCCTTGTCCTCGGCTCCGTCAAGCTCTATCTCGTCGCCGCCGTCAACAGCAAGCACAGGATGGCGCGGGCACTTGTCCATAGCCTCAAGCACCGTTCCCTTGGCAGGCTTGCGGTTGAGCACTCCTGCATGGAACGCTATGCCGAAGATCAGTATCACGGCAGCGGCAACGCCTGCTACCCTATAATATAATAAGGTGTGGCGCGGACGGGTTCTTGTCTCAAAGCGTTTCCATTCCGCATCAATGTCCACTTTTGCCTGTGGCGAGCGTGCCATGGTTGCCTTCTTTATGTCGAGCAGGTCACCGGCATTGCGTATGACATCTTCGTCAGACATCATAGCCTCCAGCTCCTCATCGCTGATGTCACAGCCGGTGTCCATCAGGTTCAGTGCGTCGTCAATCGCCTTTTCGTATGAGTTAATCCTTTCTTCTTCCATAAATATTCATTTGTGTATAATAGACGTATTAACTGCCGGAACGGTTACCGCTTTTTATATTTTTTAGCCATTTCCTCCCTTATTGTCTTTAGGGCAGCCACTATGTGCTTCTTCACTCCGCTTGTGGATATTTCCAGTTCTTCGGCAACGTCCTTATATGTCTTGTGGTTTATGTAGCATTCCTGAAGCACAAGCCTTGTCTTGGGCTTCAATGTGTCTATCACCTTCATTATGTCCTGCAGACGCTCATCCTCCATATAGTCGGCTGTGTCCTTATGCTCCACGACATACCTGAAAAAATCGGCATAACGCTGATGCACAGCCTTGCGGCGGATATGGTCGAGACATCTGTTGCGTATAAAGGCAAGGGAATATTTATACCATTGTACCGTATTGCGTTCAGGAAAGTTTCTCCAGGCGTATTCCATTGCGTCTGCCACAATGTCACGGCTCAGCTCTTCATCATTTATAAGATGAAGGGCATACAGGTTTAATCTTTCAAAATTGTTCCTGAAGAAGGCTTCAAACGCAGTGTGTGCTTCCACTTTTTTTATTCTTCCGTTTTACTTTCGGGTACAAAGGTATAAAAAATTTTTTGAAATCATGTCTAAAACTTTAAGCTTTATTTATTTTCTTTTCCCATTTTGGGGTAATGTGGAAAAAACAGTAATTTTGTCGTTGGGAAACAAACATTTCCCTATTTGATATGATATCACTGCCATTTTCCAAAATAGAGGGTATGCCTGCACGGTATACCCTCTATCAATTAAAATAAGCAGGCTTGCTGTCTTTGCGTTGT
>JAGAPI010000134.1 GCA_017623335.1 Prevotella sp. | reverse complement strand
TGCAAGCGGAAAAAGTAAAAACAAAAAATGATAATGATATGATTAAGACTGAAAAACTTACGAGAATCTTCCGCACAGAGGATGTGGAGACTGTGGCGCTCAACGGTGTGAGCATTGAGGTCGGCGACGGCGAGTTTGTGGCAGTGATGGGACCGTCGGGCTGTGGCAAGTCAACACTGCTCAACATACTCGGACTGCTTGACAGCCCCACCGAGGGAAAATACTGGCTTGGCGGCGACCCAGTGGGCGATCTGAAGGAGAGGCAGCGCACGGCATACCGCAAAGGGCGCATAGGCTTTGTGTTCCAAAGTTTCAACCTCATCGACGAGCTGACGGTGGAGGAAAACGTTGACCTTCAGCTGAAATATCTCGGTGTGGAGAAAAAGGAACGCCGAGAGCGTGTGCTCGACATTCTGCGTAAAGTGAAGCTGAGCCATCGTGCCAAGCACTATCCCCACCAGCTCTCCGGCGGTCAGCAGCAGCGTGTGGCAATAGCCCGTGCCGTGGTGGGCAGACCGAACATAATACTTGCCGACGAGCCTACAGGTAACCTCGACTCAAAGAACGGCATGGAGGTGATGCAACTGCTGAGTGAACTGAATCAAGAAGGTACCACCATCGTGATGGTTACTCACTCCCAGCACGACGCAACATACGCCAGCCGCATTATTAATCTTTTCGACGGACAGGTATTATGAAATCATATTTTAAATTTTTATCCCGCAACAAGCTATACACAGCCATTGAGGCGTTCGGGCTGTCGGTTGCGCTCGGTTTTGTGATTATCCTCGCCTCATACGCCCGCATGGAATACAGCGTGGGCAAGGACATAAAGGCGGCAAAGGACATTTATGCCGTGGGAATGGGCAACTGCCTCGGCATGACATGGGGCACGCCGCAGGAGTTTTTCCCCTCCATACCGGAGATAAAGCAGTGGACACGCTTTGCCGAGGTGTATGGTGTGAGAGGCATTATGGCGGGCAACAGATACATAAAAGCAAACGCATACGCCATTGATACCAACTTCTTCCAAATGTTCGACTATGAGCTGCGCGGCTGTCCGCGTGACCGCGTGCTGACAGATGAGAAGCAGGTTATCGTCAGTGAGTCGTTTGCCGCCAAAGTCTTCGGCAACGAGCCCCCCGTGGGCAAGACCCTTAATATCGACACGGGGCGTGAAAGCGGCATACAACAGTTTACGGTCACCGGCGTGATGCAGGATTTCGGCAGTGGCGACTTCTTCACGCCATGTGACATCATGCTGTCGATGAAGCATAAGGAGAAGATCCTGTCGAGAATGGATAACTTCGGTGAGGTAATTCCTTTTGTGCGCCTTGCTAAGGGCGCGGACCCCGAGAAGGTTGCCTCAACACTGCTTGATAAGTATGTGAGATACTGGAAGGACTATAAGCGTGAGGGAGATTTTCTCTGGGGATCTACACTGACGCGTCTCGACAAGCTATATTTCTATGATGGTAATTTATGGATATTTCGTCACGGCAACAAGATATTTGTGGATATCATGTTCATAGTAGTCCTCGTGCTGCTCTTATCGGCTATTCTCAATTATATCAACCTCACTGTGGCGCAGACAGGCAAACGTGCCAAGGAGATGGCAACGAGGCGGCTGTTGGGAGAAGGCATCATGGGTGTCGTGATGCGGTATTTCAGGGAGTCGGCAGTATTCACCGCATTCTGTTTCCTCATTGGACTGCTGCTGGCGTATGCCATGATACCCGCATTCTGCGACATCCTCGATGCTGAAATCTCAATACCGCTGTCTGCCGGTGTCGTATGTTGCACCGTGGCGGCAATCATCCTCATCTCGCTCGTGTGCGGCATCGTGCCCGCTGTGGTGGTGTCACGTTTTAATCCCATCGATGTGGTCAAGGGCAGTCTCAGGATGAAGAGCAAGATGTGGTTCAGTAAGGTGTTTATCGTGGCGCAGGGCGTGGTGAGCACCGTGCTCATAGCCGTAGGCATGGTTATGGTTTTGCAGATACACCACCTTGCCACGCTCCCTCTTGGACTCAACACCGAAAATCTTGTAATGGCATCGACAAGTGCGATAGGTACGAATTACGACCATCATGAGATACTTGCTGACAGGCTGAAGGCTCTGCCTGAGGTGGAGGAAGCCGTTCCAACAGGCGGAACACCATTGCTATGTGGCAACAATGCTGTGCATGACGGTGAAGAGACCATGGGGTGGCTGCGAATGTCGAGGCTCGATTCTACGGCTATGAACATGCTTGGTATCAAGGTGCTGGAGCAGTATTGTGCTCCCTCGGAGAACAAGCTGTGGATTACGGAAAGCGGAAAGCGATATTTCAAGGTGTCGGCAGAGAGTCAGAATTTCGGGCGGCTGAAAGACGGTAAGCCAGATTATGAGTGCTGCGGAGTCGTCAGTGACTTCATTTCCGGAGGAGCGCTTGCCACGGAAATGGACAACACCTACAACGCCGTGATGGTTCCGGCACACGACGGATATTATTATACCACACTCATAAAGACCCGTGGCGACCACGACAAGGCACTCGCCGCCATAAGAAAGACCTATTCTGAGGTGGCAAAGGAACTGACGGGAATGCCGCTCGACTTCGAGGGTAAATACATAGACGACTCTCTGGCTGACGATCTGAAGGAGAAGCGCAACACTATGATGCTCGTCCTCACCTTTATGCTGGTGTCGGTCCTCATCTCTGCCCTCGGCATGTTTGCCATGTCGGTGTATTACAGTGAGCAGCAGCGGCGGCAGATAGCCCTGCGCAAGGTGATGGGCGCCACCACCGCCAATGCCGTGTGGACGCTGTCGCGGCGCTTTGTGGTGATGACGGCAGTGGCAATAGTGATAGCTTTGCCAATAAGCATAAAGATAGCAACGAGGTATCTGCAGGACTTTGTTCACCGCATCGACTTCCCGTGGTGGACAATACCCGCCGCCGCGGCGTTCACCCTCGTCATTGCCTTTGCCTCGGTGATAAGCCGCACCCTTAGGGTGGCTATGGGCAATCCCGTGGACAGCATCAAGACGGAATAATTGTTTAACAATATTATACATAGCATAAAAAATACCGACAATGAGTTTTGAGTTTCCACCAGTTCCACCATTTCCACCAAGGTGGTGGTTGTGGTGGAAACTCTGCGGAAAGCTAAATTATAGCTCACATTTTCAGCTCTTAATGTTTTTATGCTCAGCAGGTTCTTTCCGCAATGATAATTATGCGTGCTAAGTATCAAAACGGATTTAACGTTTTTATACAATATTCAATTATATATACAATTATGCTTGTTTGATTGTGTGATTCCAACTTTTCCACCACGTTTCCGCAAGGGTGGTGGAAATGGTGGAACTGGTGGAAACGTGAATTTTATATTACAAGTGACGGATATAAAAGTATTCCGCCAGCTGCCCAATAATATTTTGCCAGCTACCAAAAGATATTCTGCCGGCTGCCGCGCCAATTTTCGTAGGTCGTCACGGCAAATCTCATCGGCTAACCGTTTTTTTCACTCTCATTTTTATCTTTCACAGACGGTAAAACGTGTGATATTTACACTTATAGACACTACTTATATATTGTACAACCCTAACTTCAACTACCGTCCCAACAACACCAACGGGCGCTGGGATTTCTTCCAGTCGACCAACTGGGTGAATGAGGGTACACGCGACTACACTGTATCACAGAGCCACAACGTGAGCATCAATGGAGGCAAGAAAGAGCTGAACTATCTGGTTTCAGCTGGTTATTACACCAAGAACGGTATCTTGAAGTACGGTCCTGACAGCAACGACCGTTATAATCTCCGTATGAAGATCAACTCTCAAATCAACGACCACATCTCACTGAACATGATGGCAAGCTACGAGGGTAAGTTCCTGGAGCAGAACCCCAACGGGTCAAAGTGGATTCTTAACAGGCTTTACCGTGTACGTCAGCGCCAGCCAAATCTCAACCCGGAGTAGGACATCAATGAGAGTCCATATAACGGTGACCTGCAGGTGAACGCCATCGACCTATGGGAGCACACCAATATGCTGAAGGTGTTCGACCCCGAGGTGGGCAACAAGCCGTCGGCAAACTACTATCCGTTCTTCCGCACATGGGCAATTGGTTTAAACATCACTCTTTAATCTTAGAAAGCAAATGAAAAAAATAATAAAATATGTAAGTATGGGAGCCGTTGCCGTAATGATGGCAAGCTGCGATTTGGACATGACTCCCGAAAGTACAATGACCGATGCGGCATATTGGAAGTCAGAAACCGACCTGCGCGGTGCCTGCAACCGCTTCTATGAGCAGCTCAATGGCAACAATGACTTGGGCGGTGGCTTCTCGCACGACTACCGTTCGGACGAGCTTAACAACAATGGCGGTGCCAACAGCACCAGTGCAGGCAGCTGGACTATTCCTTCAACTAATGGCAGCTGGACAGATGCATATTGGCGCATCTTTATTGCAAACAACATTTTGGAGAAGTCGGTTCGTGCAAACGTGACTGAGGATGTGCTCAACCGCTATCAGGCAGAGGCTCGCTTCTTCCGTGCATTCTACTACTTTGAGCTGGTGAAGAAGTATGGCGATGTGCCTTTGCTGCTGAAAGCTATCAACAATACCACAGATCCTGCTTTGGAAATGCCCCGCACTCCGCGTGAGGAGGTGATGCAGCAGGTGTATGAAGACCTGGAGTTTGCGGCACAGTGGCTGCCGGACATCGATGCCAGCGAGATTAAGAATAACTGGGGCCATGTGGCAAAGCAGGCGGCAACAGCCATGATTGTGCGCGCCGGACTGTATGAGGGAACATTCGGCAAATATCACAATGTGCCTGGTTGCGACTACAAGGCTCATCTGAAGAAGAGCATCGATGCTGCCGAGAGTCTTATGAACAGCGGCAAGTTTGAGCTTTACCCGGACTTTGAGAAGCTGTTCCAGGTGGATGCTGAGGGACGCGGCAACAAGGAGAACCGTGTGCTCGACATGCACGACATTTTCAACCTGCTGTATGTGGATGCCACTGCCACAGACCATGCCTATGCCTTTGCTGCCGGACAGATGGAGTATGCCATGAAGTGCGCTGACAAGGCACGCAAGGAGGAGAAGAATGCCGCAAGGCGCCGCGTTGAGCCGCGCACTGTCAACAAGGACGGGTCGCTTGCCATGGTGCCCCCACACGACTGGTGCTCGGGATTCTTTCCCGGCTCGCTGTGGCAGATGTATGCCTACACTCACAGCGACTTCTGGCGCCAGAGCGCAATATCATGGACATGACCCATCGAGGAGGCTAAATGGCACAGGGGCACACATGACCTTGGATTTATGATGTACGACAGCTTTGGTAAGGCTTACGACCTCACCGGCGAGCGGTCCTATCGCGATGTGGCGGTGAATCATGCCAACACAACAATGAAGAACCACTTCCGCAAGGACTATTCTTCTTATCATGTGGTGGACTATGACCCAGAGACGGGCGAGGTGCGCATGAAATGCACCCACCAGGGAAATGCCGACGATTCGTTCTGGAGCCGCGGACAGGGCTGGGGACTCTACGGCTTTGCCATGTGCTACCGTTTCACCAAGGACGAGGCGTATCTGAAGCAGAGCGAGAACATTGCCGACTTCTTCCTCAGCCTGCCCAACATGCCAGCCGACGGAGTGCCCTACTGGGACATGAAACTGGATGCCATCAGCCAATGCACGCCGGAGAACATCAATCCTGATGTGCCGCGCGATGCCTCTGCCGCCATTAGGACCAGAAGCCGATAGGTGTTGCAATGACCGACGAGATGCACCGCCGCGACTTCAGGCTGATGAAGGACATGGGTGCCAACTTCATACGTA
>JAGAPI010000133.1 GCA_017623335.1 Prevotella sp. | reverse complement strand
CGACTATATCGACGTGTTTTGCGATGAGGGATTTTTCACTCCCGAGGAGACTGCATGTATTCTTGAGGCTGGCGCCAAGTGGGGCATGCGCCCAAAGATTCACGGTCAGGAACTGGCAGACTCAGGCGGCGTGAAGGTTGCCGTGGAGCACAATGCCCTCTCAGTGGATCACCTTGAAAGCATGACCGGCGCTGACATCCGGCTCCTGCAGGGCAGCACGGTCATGCCTACAGCCCTGCCGGGCACGTCGTTCTTCCTGAACATGCCTTTTGCTCCGGGGCGCAGGATAATAGACGGCGGACTGCCTCTCGCCATTGCGAGTGACTATAATCCCGGCTCCACACCATCCGGCGACATGAAGTTCGCAGTGTCGCTTGCCTGCATAAAGATGCGGCTGCTGCCTGAAGAGGCGCTCAACGCAGCCACTCTTAATTCGGCGTATGCAATGGGAGTGAGCAATGATTACGGTTCAATCTCAATAGGAAAGGTTGCCAATTTCTATATCACGGAGCCGATACCCTCGCTCGACTTCATTCCATACGCATACACCACTCCTATAATCAGCCGTGTGTTTCTGGCAGGAAGGGAATATTAGAACTGTGTTTTTAGTGCTGGCTACGATATTACCGCTACGCTGAAACTGTCGACGATGCTGAACAGCCGCGCCAGTGCCGGCTTGTCGGTGTCCTTGTAGTTGAGTCCGTAGACTATCCAGCGCCCGTTGCGGCAGATGAATTTGCGGTAATAGTTGTAGCCTTGCACGGTTATTCCGTCCGTGTCCCTCAAGTCGCCTGCAAGAATGTAGCCGTCGTGGCATTTGCGCACCACGCTGGCGTTGTCGCGCCGCGCTATCTGCGTGATGTCGAGGCGGGCGGTGTAGTTATGGCGCACGCTGTCGGCATAGCATTCCAACTCGAAGTCCGACACGCCGTTGTATGCAAAGGTCACGTGACCGATGCCGCATTTTGTCGTGTCCATGTCCATAATGTTGAGATATGGGATGTCACCCATGTCGCAGTTGCAGTATTTGCGGCTGGCCTTGTCGATGACCGATTGCAGTATATCGTCGCGTGTCGTTACGTTGTCGCTTGGCAGTAGTATGTTCACGAAAAATGTCGCCAGCGTGAGGCATGATGCTATGAATAGAAGTTTGCGCATGTATGTTTTCTGTTGATTGTTTGGTATATTTTATATTTTAAAGAGACGTCACACCCGGGTCCGCCGGTCTTGCGACGGGAAGCGTGGCGGGATTTATTGCTGCAAAGGTACAACTTTTTCTTCTTTCTGCCAAGGATTCTTCAAAGAAAATACTTTAACTGTTACTAAGTGGAGAAACTTGTGCAGACGCACCGGTTTTTCTCTTCTCTCGTGTGTTCTTCTTTTTTAGCCGGCAATAAAAAACTGGTACTGGAGTTTTATAACCGTCTCTCTACCGGAGACATTCCGTCTCTCATAGAGAGACATACCGTCTCTGGCAGAGAGACGGTTGCTAAATCCCAACATAAGTTTTTTAACGTCGGGCTTTGTATTATTCATGCCGGGCATCAGTCTTTTCACGCCGTATCTCAGTTTTATCGTGGCTTAAATGTTGTTGCCGGCAGGTTGTGCCTGCCGGGGGAAGTGAATAAAAACTAACAAAAGTGTGAGTGGAAGATGAGTGGAGGATGAGTGGAAGATAATCGCATCTTTCACTCGCTTAATCCGCTGTGTATTAATGGTTTATCTGTTTGAAAGTGGAAGGTGGAAGATGAAATCGGAAAAAATATATATGTGTAGGCGCGTAGAGACTTCTTAAAGCTTATATTTCAGGTTTTTCTGAGCCTTCCCCATACAAATCCTCCGGTGCCGGCGGCAAGGATTATGAGGATTGCATGTTTATCAGCGTCATCTGAATGAGGTATGATTCCGATTAAGGATTTTACCAACGGAGACAATTCGTCCTCTGATTTATACTTGAATTTTGGTTTCATTTTTTAAATTATCATTCACGCAGCAAATTTACGATTTCTTTTTGAAACCACCAAATGTTTTAGATAAATATTTTGACGGATAATATTTGTTCAGCTGACTGTTGGGTGTGACGTGCCACATGGGGTGTGACCTCCGTAATGAGGTCACACCCCGCAAAATCCCTGTGTTTATAGGCGTTTTACGGGCATCAGGGTGTGACGTCGCACCTTTTGTTTGATATTCTGTGATTAATAGTTATTTTAAATCCTTGACAAACTTTTCCAAGATGTTATACCCGGGATCCATCATGCCTCCATGGTCATGTCCACCAAGTTCATAGAGTGTGGTGGTTGTGTTGCCAACAAGCTTCATCATTCGCCAGAGGTAAGCGTTTTCTTCATATCTGCCGAACAGTTCCAGCTCACGGTCTCCTACTATCAGTACCATTGGCGGACAATCTTTTCTTACCCAATATAGTGGGGCATACTCATCAATAGTTGGCTGCAAGTTGTCGATGCCTTTCATGCTTCGGTATGAGAAGTGGCTAATGGCTTGACCGCTAAAGGGGACATATCCAGCCATGTCATTTGCATCTGTTCCGTAGTGTGCGAGCCACTGTTTATCGAGAGCGAGCATCATTGTCAGATAGCCTCCCGCAGAATGTCCCGAAACCACCATCTTCTTTGTGTCGCCTCCATATTTTGTGATGTTCTTCTTCACCCATGCCACTGCTTCAGCTGCATCGTCAATAGCTTTGTCGATTGTTACTTTGGGTAGGAGTCTGTAATTTACTCCTACAAGTATTATTCCCTTCTCCTTCAGCTTCCAAGGCAGTTGTTTCTCACCCTGTACGAGTCCTCCGCCATGAAACCACACCACCACGGGGCAATCTTTTGCACATTCGGGGTAATAAATGTCCAGTTTTAACCGCTCTTTTGAATACTCGTCAGTTTTTGATGTATAGCTGATGTTTGTGTCGGTCTTGTACTTCTGTGCCCATGCCATCTGTACCATGAACGCAAGAAAAATAATTAATGTTTTCTTCATAATATATAAAATG
>JAGAPI010000021.1 GCA_017623335.1 Prevotella sp. | reverse complement strand
CGCAGCAACATCGTGGGCAAGCCAATGGCACAGCTTATGATGCAGAAGCAATACGGCGACGCTACAGTGACCGTGTGCCACAGCCATTCAAAGGATTTGAAAAAAGAGTGCCGCGAGGCGGATATAATCATAGCCGCCATAGGACAGCCCGACTTTGTGACCGCTGACATGGTGAAGGACGGAGTGGTGATAGTAGACGTTGGCACCACCCGTGTGCCGGATGCAACCCGCAAGAGCGGATTCAGGCTCAACGGCGACGTAAAGTTCGACGAGGTGGCGCCAAAGTGCTCATATATCACTCCTGTACCCGGAGGTGTCGGTCCTATGACCATCTGCTCGCTGATGAAAAATACTCTCGCCGCTGGCAAGAAGGAGTATTATAAATGAAGAGTGAAGAATGACTGCTGAGGACTATTATAAGTTGGGCAATGAGTGCCGTAAGAACGGCAACTGGCAGGATGCCATCAACAACTATATGCGTGCCTCGGAGCTCGACCCCGGCAGCCCAGCCGTATATGCCAAGCAGATGCTGGACGATATAATGAATTATTATAACAAGGATTGCTACAATCCTTGAACGCAATAATACAAACGACAATGAGTAAGATAAAAGGTACAATCATTGTGGATACAAACCGCTGCAAGGGGTGTGAGCTTTGTATAGTGGCTTGCCCGCAGAATGTCATAACACTGGCAAAAAAGGTAAACGCAAGCGGATACAATTATGCAGTGATGAGCGGTGAGGGGTGCATTGGCTGCGCATCGTGCGGCATCGTATGTCCCGACGGCTGTATCACTGTGTATAGGAAAGTTGACAAGTAGACGAGTTGACAAGTAGACGAGTTGACAAGTTATTAGCTAATTGGGTTGGGAAAGAACTAACAACTCGTCTACTTGTCAACTCGTTAACTCGTCAACTAAAAAAACAACTCGTCAACTAAAAAAATATAATTATGGCAGAACAACAGGAAGTAACACTGATGAAAGGCAACGAGGCAATAGCCCGTGCAGCCATACGCTGCGGCGTGGACGGATTCTTTGGATACCCCATTACGCCACAGAGCGAGATTATAGAGACCCTGGCACTCGACAAGCCATGGGAGACCACCGGTATGGTGGTTTTGCAGGCAGAGAGCGAGGTGGCGGCAATAAACATGGTTTATGGAGCGGCTGGAGCCGGCAAGCGTGCATTCACATCGTCGTCAAGCCCGGGAGTGGCACTGATGCAGGAGGGAATATCCTACATGGCTGGAGCAGAGATACCTGGAGTGGTGGTCAACGTGTCGCGCGGAGGTCCGGGACTGGGCACCATACAGCCATCGCAGGCAGACTACATGCAAGCCACACGTGGCGGCGGCAACGGCGATTACAAGGTGATTGTGCTTGCACCATATTCGGTGCAGGAGATGGCAGACTTTGTTGACCTCGCCTTCACGCTCGCTTTCAGATACCGAATGCCGGCAATGATTCTTGCCGATGGCGTGATAGGTCAGATGATGGAGCCTGTGGTGATGCCGCCCTACAAGCCGCGCCGCACGGAAGAGGAGATAATGAAAGAATGCCCGTGGGCTACAATGGGGCGCACAGCCTGCCGCCAGCCCAACATTCTGACATCGCTTGAACTTCAGGCGGAGAAAATGGAGCAGCACAATATTGAGCTACAGAAGAAATACCGGCGTGTGGAAGAAAATGAAGTGAGATACGAAGCAACATTGTGCGATGATGCCGACTATATAATAGTGGCTTTCGGCTGTGCGGCACGTATAGCGCAGAAAACTGTAAGCGATGCGAGAAAAGACGGCGTGAAAATAGGATTGTTCCGCCCCATCACCCTATGGCCGTTTCCTTCAACAGCACTCAACGAACTGGCGAAGGGCAAAAAAGGAATACTCGTGGCAGAAATCAATGCAGGACAAATGGTACAGGACGTAAAGCTGGCGGTGCGTGGCGACATTGCCATCGAACAGTTTGGCCGCCTTGGCGGTATCGTGCCTGAACCGGCAGAGATATACGAGGCATTGAAAACAATGATGAAAAACTAAGAAATAAAGGCAACAATGAACAACGATATTGTTTCACCCGAGAATATGGTGTACCACAAGCCGGCACTGCTCAACGATGTGCCGATGCACTATTGCCCTGGCTGCTCGCACGGAGTGGTTCATAAACTTGTGGCTGAGGTGATTGAGGAAATGGGCATGCAGGACAAGGCTGTAGGCGTGTGTCCTGTGGGATGTGCCGTGTTTGCCTACCGCTATCTTGACATCGACTGGCAGGAGGCTGCCCACGGACGTGCTCCGGCAGTTGCCACGGGAATAAAGCGGCTGTGGAACGACCGGCTGGTGTTCACCTATCAGGGCGACGGCGACCTGGCGTGCATAGGTACTTGTGAGACCATACACGCCCTTAACCGTGGCGAGAATATCACCATCATCTTTATCAACAACGCCATCTACGGTATGACCGGCGGACAGATGGCTCCCACCACCCTCATGGGACAGAAGACATCTACATGTCCATACGGTCGTCAGGCAGACCTGCACGGCTATCCGCTCAACATCACCGAGATTGCCGCAGGGCTGGAGGGCACATGCTATGTGACCCGCCAAAGCGTGGAGTCGGTGGCTGCAATACGCAGTGCCAAGCGCGCCATACGCAAGGCTTTCGAAGCATCGATGGCTGGCAAGGGCTCATCGCTGGTGGAGATTGTGAGTACATGCAACAGTGGATGGAAGATGTCGCCAGTGCAGGCAAACGAATGGCTGAAGGAGAACATGCTGGAGCATTATCACAAGGGAGACTTGAAAGACTGTATTAATGCATAATTCATAATTATTGGCTGCGCACAAATAAGAGCCAAGATTCGGCGCAGCTAATTATGCATTATGAATTAAGAATTATGAATTAAAAAGATGACAAAAGAGATAATTATCAGCGGGTTTGGAGGACAGGGAGTGCTCTCAATGGGCAAAATCTTAGCCTATTCAGGACTTATGGAGGGCAAGGAAGTGACATGGATGCCTGCATACGGACCGGAGCAGCGCGGCGGCACAGCCAATGTTACGGTGATAGTGAGCGACGAGAAGGTGTCGTCGCCAATTCTGAGCACCTACGACATAGCCATTGTGCTCAATCAGCCCTCGCTCGACAAGTTTGAACCGAAGGTGAAGCCTGGCGGCATACTTATTTATGACGGCTACGGCATAATAAATCCTCCCGCACGCACCGACATAAATGTTTACCGTATAGACGCAATGGACAAGGCTGCTGAAATGCGCAACGCAAAGATATTCAATATGATAGTTCTCGGCGGTCTGCTCAAAATCTGCCCCGTGGTGCACAGCGACGGAGTGGAAAAAGCATTATACAAAACGCTGCCGGAGCGACACCATAAACTTATACCGCTCAACATGCAGGCGATTACAGCCGGAGGAGAAATAATAGAGCAGCAAACGTGCTGAAAAACTAAGTTCTGTTAAAAAATACTGCTGAATTGCAGTCATATCAATTTTTTTTCGTAACTTTACACGCTATTTGTACACTCATGTGCAAACGGCACGGGAAAAGAAAATAAAAAAAACTATATATGCAATTCAAATGGAACAAAGAAACAGCCACGCCCGAGCGGCAGGAACAAGCTAAGGAGCTTGCCGACAAGATAGGGATGAACCCCATACTTGCCAGCCTGCTCATCAGACGGGGCATAAAGACGGAATCGGCGGCAAAGCGCTTTTTCCGCCCTATGCTCAACGAACTTATCGACCCGTTCCTGATGAACGACATGGACGTGGCGGTAGACCGGCTCAACGACGCTATGGGGCGCAAGGAGCGCATCATGGTATACGGTGACTACGATGTAGACGGATGTACTGCCGTGGCACTGGTATACAAGTTCTTACAGCAGTTTTACTCAAACATTGAGTATTATATTCCCGACCGCTATGACGAGGGGTATGGCGTGAGCCACAATGCCATCGACTTTGCCCACGAAAAAGGTATAAAGCTTATTATCGTGCTCGACTGCGGCATCAAGGCATTTGAAGAAATAGCCTACGCAAAAAGCCTCGGCATCGACTTTATCATCTGCGACCATCATGAGCCTGATGACGAAGACCTGCCAGTGGCTGTGGCAACACTCAATCCCAAGCGCCACGACTCCACCTATCCTTTCAAGCATCTTTCGGGCTGCGGCGTAGGCTTCAAGCTCATGCAGGCGTTTGCAAAGAACAACGGACTGCCGTTTTCAAAGCTTATTCCGCTGCTTGACTTGTGCGTGGTCAGTATAGCCAGCGACATTGTGCCTGTGGAGGGCGAGAACCGCATTCTGGCATTTCACGGGCTGAAGCAGCTGAACCAGAACCCTTCGGTGGGACTGAAAGCCATCATTGATGTTTGCGGACTCACTGGCAAAGAGCTGAATATGAACGATATTGTGTTCAAAATCGGACCGCGCATCAATGCTTCAGGACGCATGCAGAACGGAAAGGAGGCGGTGGAACTGCTCGTGGAGCGCGACATTACCAAGGCTCTCATGGATGCCGACCGCATAAATGGCTACAACGAGATGCGCAAGGATGTTGACAAGCAGATGACCGAGGAGGCAAACAGGATTGTGGAGCGGCTGGAGGGACAGCAGCACCTGCAGTCGATAGTGCTCTATGATGAGGGATGGAAGAAAGGAGTGATAGGCATT
>JAGAPI010000020.1 GCA_017623335.1 Prevotella sp. | reverse complement strand
GAGCCTGCACCAGCATTATTCCGTGAAGACAAAGGATATAAAAACTTTTGCGCCGAGCTGTGCAAGAGGCAACCGCACGCGCTATTTTTTGAAGGTTCAGGATGGCTGCGACTATTTCTGCACTTATTGCACCATACCGCTCGCGCGCGGCTTCAGCCGCAATCCCAGCATAGCATCGTTGGTGGAGCAGGCACGGCAGGCTGTTGCTGATGGTGGCAAGGAGATTGTGCTCACTGGAGTGAATATCGGCGATTTTGGTAAGACCACTGGCGAGAGTTTCGTGGATTTGGTGAAGGCTCTTGACAGCGTGGAGGGAGTGAGACGTTACCGTATAAGCAGTCTTGAGCCCGACCTCATCAGTGACGAACTGATTGATTTCTGTGCCCGTAGCAAGTCTTTCATGTCACATTTTCATATACCGCTGCAGAGCGGTAGCGATGCGGTGCTCAAACTGATGCACCGCCATTACGACACCGCTCTATTTGCACAGAAGATAATGAGGATAAAGAGCGTGATGCCCGATGCCTTTATAGGCGTGGATGTGATGGTGGGGTGCCGCGGTGAGACAGAGGAGTGTTTTGCCGATACTTACAAATTTCTTTCTGGACTTGACGTTACGCAGTTGCATGTGTTTCCCTACAGTGAGCGCCCGGGAACGGCGGCATTGAAGATAGACTACGTGGTGGACGAGGCAGAAAAGAAGGAACGCTGCCGTCGTCTGCTGGCTCTCTCTGATGAGAAGACGCATGCATTCTATGAAAAGCATATCGGCAAAGAGGCTTATGTGCTGTTTGAGAAGGCTTCGCGCGGCAAGGCTATGCACGGCTTCACCGGCAACTATGTGAGGGTGGAGCTGCCTGCGGCTGCTGCCCGTGAGGAGTATGACAACGAGATATTGCGTGTGCGCCTTGGAGGATTCAATCACGACAAGACCGCTCTGAAGGCAGATGTCTTATTATAAATATTTGAAGAAAGTAAAGATGGACAAGCTGGCTGTTGTAATCCTTAACTGGAATGGTATGGAGATGCTCAAGAAGTATCTTCCAAACGTGATGCTCTATTCACGCGATGATGCTACGGTGTATGTTGCCGACAATGCCTCAACTGACGGGTCGGTGGAGATGTTGCGCCGCAACTTTCCCGATGTAAGGCTGATTGTTCTTGACCGAAATTACGGGTTTGCCGAAGGCTACAACAGGGCGCTGAAACAGATTGATGCTGAATACTATCTGCTGTTGAATAGCGATATTGAAGTGACTCACCACTGGCTCACGCCGCTGGTGGAGTTTATGGATGTGCATGAGGATGTGGCGGCGTGCCAGCCCAAGCTGCTCAGCATCTTCGACCGTGACTGCTTTGAGTATGCCGGAGCCGCAGGCGGATTCATCGACCGCTACGGCTATCCCTATTGTCGCGGCAGGGTGTTCTCCACCGTTGAGCGCGACAACGGACAGTACGACTATGTGCAGGAGGTGCATTGGGCAACCGGTGCCGCGCTGCTCATACGCAGTGCCGACTACTGGTCGGCAGGTGGGCTTGATGGCCGTTTCTTTGCCCACAACGAGGAGATTGACCTCTGCTGGAGGCTCCGCATCATGGGGCGACGTATTGTGTGCATCCCCGACAGTGAGGTTTATCATGTGGGCGGCGGGACTTTGCCCAAGAGCAATCCCCGTAAGACATTCCTTAATTTTCGCAACAACCTCACCATGCTCTACAAATGCCTGCCCGACGGCGAATTGGGCAAGGTGATGACGGCACGTTTCTTCCTCGACTGGATTGCAGCCGTGGAGATGCTGGTGCTCGGGCGCAGCTGGGGTGACTTCAAGGCGGTAATTACAGCCCGCATGGCGTTCCACCGCTGGCGCAAAGATTTCAGCGCCGACCGTAAGCGCATACAAATGGAAAGGGTGGGAGATGCGCGTCTGTCGCCGATGTCGGTGCTTTGGCAGTACTACGTAAAGGGTAGAAAGACATTTGTGGAGTTGAAGCCATGAGAGGGACAGAAAACTTTTCACACATGAACATGAATAAGTGAAGCCAGACTGACTTTGAGAAATAAAAATAAGCATATTCCATACTTTATATAAAAAATGGTCGCGTCATCACGACGGGACCATTTCTTCGTTTTTCTAACTAACTTATTATCAACTATTCATTACTCACATAAGTGTATGAATCTCAAAATCGATGCAAAGTTACCACATTTTTTGTAAATATGCAAGTGTTTCCGCGAAAAAAATACGTAAACCTTTGCATATTTGAAAAAAAAGACGTAACTTTGCCAAAAATATACTAAAAACTACTATAAAAGTAACATAAAATATAAATGTTATGGCTGTACAACGTCGAACCTCATTAAAGGATCTTGCCCAAAAACTTGGTGTGAGCATTGCGACCGTCAGCCGGGCTTTACGTAACAGTCCGGAGATAGGCAAGGAGATGCAGGAACGTGTGAAATCTCTCGCACATGAGATGAATTATCGTCCTAATCCTTTTGCCCGCGGTTTGCGACAAGAGGCTCCCAAGGTCATAGGGGTTGTAGTGCCAAACATACTTACCCATTATTATGCTGCAATGCTTGACGGTATAGAGCAGGAGGCATCGCGAAACGGATATAGTGTAATCAGTGCCAACAGTCACGAGGATTATGAAACGGAGAGGCGGATAATCAACAATTTTATAGACCTGCACGTGAGCGGCATTGTGGCATGTCTTGCCCAAAGCACTGTGGACTATAATCATTTCAAGGAACTGCGCGATATGAACATACCGTTGGTGTTTCTTGGGCGCACCTGTTTGCAGGACGAGTTCTCAAGTGTGAAGGCAAACGGCGATGAGGCGGCGCAGATGGCTACCCAGCATCTCATTGACACGGGCAGCCGTAAGATTGCGTTTGTGGGAGGACCGAATCATCTTGACATGGTGCAGCGCCGCAAGCACGGTTATCTTGAGGCTTTGCGCGACAACAAAATGCCGATTGACCGTTTTCTGGTGGCGTGCGATGTCATTGACTACGACGTGGCGCGCAACGCTACAACGAAACTGCTGCAGCGCGAGGAACGCCCTGATGCAATACTCGCATTCAATGACATTGTGACATTCGCGGCATACACAGCCATAAATCAGATGGAGCTGAAAATCCCTGAGGATGTGGCGCTTATTGGATTTACTGACGACCCCCATACGCAGTATGTCACTCCGAAGCTGTCGGTAATCGTTGATCAAAGTGAGAAAATGGGACAGACGGCATGCAGCATCCTGCTGAAACATATTGCCGGCGAGACCGCCATACAGAAAGTTATTGTACCGCAGAAACTTGTGATACGCGAGACATCTGCAAAAAATGGAAAACAGTCATTATGAGAAAGAATTCAACTATTATTACCTATATAAGAAAGGTGTTGGCAACGGTTGTTGCCGCCGTGGTTTCAACAGTAGTGTGCGCTGAAAGTATTGCCGATATGAAATTCTCGCGCATGACCTCGCGCGACGGTTTGTCGTGTGGAGTGGTGAACTGTGTATATAAGGATTCTACGGGATATGTGTGGATTGCCACCAATTTCGGGCTCAACCGTTACGATGGCACGCGGGTGAAGACCTTCTACAATGACCCCAATGACAGTACTTCGCTGGCGTTTAATGCTGTGGAGAGAATACAGTGTGACTATCGTGGATGGCTGTGGCTAAATCAGTACACCAGTTATTGCACACTCAATCCGGTCACAGGTAAGTTCGACCAGCATCCAGACCAGTTCTTCACCAAGACGCTTGGAGTTGATGCATGGATTTACAAGGTTTATATCGATAGCGATAAATGTTTCTGGTTCTGTGCCAGAGATTTGGGTATTTATCATTATAATCCGTTTACGGGCAAACTTACAAAGTTTGACATCGGTGTGGGAAGGAACGATGTGCCCAAGGGCGAGGTGTCGCATATCACGCAGTATAGGCGTAGCATAGTGGTTACATACAAGAGCGGCGTGATAGTGGCTATTGACAGCAAGGCGCGCTGGGTGCAGTGGAAGAGTGATAGCGTTCAGCGAATTTTGAATACTGTCAACAGTGACTTTAGGGTGGACGTGGATGATTACGGCAATTTCTGGATCCGAACCAATGAAGGCTTGCTCATTCATGTGTGCAAGTCGGGAAAATGGTACACTTCCATGGCGGATTTTTTCAAGGGAGAAGGGTTTAACTGCGATTATAATTATCTGATAAAAGATGTAGAGGTGGATGCTGCCGGCAACCACTGGCTTGCAACCGACCACGGAGGACTGATAATCTTCAACATGAAAACCAAGGCGTGCCGCCAGTTCCTGTCGGTGAAGAATGACGCCACGACAATTTCCGACAACACCTTACAATATATATATTGTGACGATATCCACCGAATGTGGATTTCCACATATAGCAACGGGTTGAACCAATGGTCGGAATATAATGAGGGATTTGGCAACATTCCACTTGGTGACATCTGCACCTGTGTGGAAGAACGCCCCGGGGTGTTGTGGGCAGGAAGCAATGACAGCGGACTTGTGAGATACGACACCAGTACTGGCGAGAAAACATATTTCACAGAGGAAAATTCTCCTTTGCAGTCGAACACCATCGTGGCATCGTGCAAGACCAGGGACGGCTCGCTGTGGTTTGGCTCCTACCGCGGAGGTCTTACACGTTATAAGGACGGTAAGTTCAAGGTGTACACAACGGAGAACAGCGGGCTTGCCATTGACCATGTGTGGAGTCTGGTGGAAGACAAGCAGGGCTATCTGTGGTTGGGATTGTTGGGCAAAGGTGTACAGCGTCTGGATCCGAGGACCGATAAGTTTATAACCATAGGTGAGAACTCAAAGCTGGCAAATATGTTTGTGGCATCGGTGGCTCTCGATATCCGCGGCAATATCGTGGTGGGCACGTCAAGCGCCTATTCGCTTATCGACAGCAAGACGTT
>JAGAPI010000132.1 GCA_017623335.1 Prevotella sp. | reverse complement strand
GTTAGGGTTGCTCACGGCATAGCCTCCCATAAGCATCACCTTCGGCAGATTACCTGCCTTAATCAGGCGCACACTCTGCTGACTCATATCCACCATGTTCTGCATGGCTTTCAACTCTGGGCGGTTGCGCAGCATCGTTTCCTTGTCGGCAACAGTCTTCACCATTCCTATATCAGCAATGTTGTCAGTGTCCTCATCGGCAAGCACTATGTCAGTGTCGCTTGGCAGTCCGCATATTTGGCACAGCAGCATACGGGCAAGAGTCAGCCCGTTGTCCACCTTCATCACAGTCATCTCCGCCTCGTTCACCTTCACGCTCACGCTGAGTCCCTCGCTGCGTGTGGCAACTCCCTCGCGAATCATCTTCTGCACGTCGCTGTCGAGTTTTTTCACCAATGTCAGAAAACTCTCGGCAAGACGTTTCTTGTGTTTCAGCGACACCACGGTCCAGTATGCGCGGTCGGTTTCATACACCGTTGCCTGGCGCATGGTGGCGGTACCGTTTGCAGCCATCTCCATATTGATGTCTGCCATTCGGTTGGCGGCAGTTATCGCTCCGCCTGTATATATCGGTTGGGTTGCCATCACCGCCCCTGCAAACATGTTGCGGGTATCGGTGTGGAAAGCATCCACGATATGCTGCCCTATAGTATTGAGTGTCACGTCCACGTTGGGCAGCGTCACCCCTATCTGCCCCAGCATTCCTCCCACGGTGGTGCCCATTGTTGAGAGCGTGTTCTTTTGGTTACCATTGAGGATGGAAATTTCACGGCTGGTGTACATATATCCCCCCGTGGCGCTAACCTTAGGCAGATATTTTGTGCGTGCCGATTTCTTCATGTTTTTCGCCACATCCTGCTTCACCTTTGCCACTCCCAGCAGCTTGTTATTGCGTAGAGCCAGCGTTCTGCAGCTGTCGAGGCTCAGCGTTTGCTGTGCCGCGGCAGGCATCGCAGAGATGACGAGGAGAAAAGTAATGAAATTCTTCATACCTTTACTTATTAAAAGAGAAAGATCTCGAGCCAATCATATTGCCGTCGGCAAAGATGCTCACGATGTAAGTGCCGGCCTGCAGAAATTCCCCCACGTTCCAGTAAGTGGTCACTCCCACAGCCTCACCTGTGTACTCCACCGCCTTCTTCATCGAGTATGCCATGGTGCGGTTCTCATAGTTGAAACTTCCACCGTTGAGCACATCACCGTTTGGTGTCTGTATTCTCACGTAGAGTGTGCGCACTCCATTAGCTGCGGTCACGTTTCTTGCTATTGTAAAATTCACCACGATGGTCTTTGCATCCTTCACCTTCTTTGCCGCCTTGCCTTTTTTGTTCTGCAAGGTCATGCTTATGCCTGTGGCGTCGAGCTGTGCGGCTATTGCCACCTTTTCAGACAGGCTTGCCTTCTCGCTGCTCAGTCCGGCTATTTGGCGGTTAGCCTCGTCGTTCTGAGCCTTAATGCGGGTGTTCTCCTGCGAGAGATGCTCGTTCAGACGGTTGAGCGAGTCTATTTGCATCACATAGCTGCGCAGTACCTTGCGCACCGTGGCAAGCTCCTTTTTTAGTCGGGCTATCTCGCGTGCATCGCTGCTCTTCACCTGCTTCAACTCCTCAAGCAGCTCCTGTGTGCGCATCTGCTCTTGGGTGAGCTGTGCTATGATGGAGTCATTGTTTATCTTTGTCTTCATCTCGCTGTACTGCAGGGCGAACTGCTCGTATTCGTTCTCCATTTCCTTCTTGTCGAGAGCGGCAAGCTCCTGCATTTCCTCATTGGCTGCCTTCTGCTCGTTGAGACTGAAGGCAAGATAGCCGATTCCACAGAGCAACAAGGCAAAAATCACGATAAGCGGTATAAATACATTCTTTTTCATAACTACTTTTGCAATTTATTTAAAACTAATCGGCTGCAAAATTACACATTATTTGTAATATAGCCAAACAAAAAAAACTTTTCTAAACTAAAAATTCCATAAAAAAAGAACAAAAAGGAAAAAAAGAACATTTTCTCTGCCACTCTGCCACGTTTGTATCGGGATTTCTTAAATTTCTATTACGCGCGCGGGCAGGAAAATTATTTTCGATTATATATTTTTCCTGCGCGTATATAGTAAAGTTCGAAAACACGTGGCAGATGTGGCAACGTGGCAGACCGCAGAACCATGGCTTCGCAACTCCAAACGTATCGTTTAGAGTTGCAAACGATACGTTTACGCGCGCAAACGATACGTTCACGTCCGCAAACGATTACGGCATTATTTTAGGGTATTTTTATCAAAAATCACATTATTTCTTTGTACCTTTGCGCCCAAATTAAATGCAAAAACTAATTTTAATAACATTAAAAACTAATTCTTTTAACACAAAAAATTATGAAGAAGAAATTACTTCTTGGTGTCTTTCTCATGCAACTGCTGTTGTGCATAGGAGCCATTCCTGCGTCAGCGGCATTCAAGGACATCAAAATTGATTTGACAAATGGTAATCTTCTGTCAGAGGAAGAAAAGACCAATGGCTCAAGTTTCTCGTTTGGTGTGGTCATCGGAGACGACGGCAGCGCAACGCGCGTTGCTGCCGACGATGCCACCGCAAACATTGTGCTTAACGGTAAGTTCCACTCCAATGAACATGGATGGGGCAACTTTTCGGCAACTGTGGCAGTTGAGGGACCTGTGAAGGTTTCCATGGGAAGCTGCGCATGGGGCGGAGACGTGACTGTTAAGAATGCCAGCGGCGAGACCGTGGCGACATTCAACACCAACAACGGAGCCTGCTACCATCAGGACAAGGCTGCCAACATCGTTTCTGCCTACTACAAGGGCAGCGATGCCACAACGCTCACCATCTCGGGCGGCAGCTACACCCCATACATAGCTGTGGAGAAGGCAGACCCGTCGGAGATTTTGGAAGAGGCTACCGTCACTTTCTCACTCGGCGATGTCACTGCCGAGGGTGACCTGCTTCCCGAGGCTCAGAAGGTAGAGATAGGAAAGACCATGGTCATTCCTGTAAACCGTACTCTGTATGTTGAGGGCAAGACTCTCACGGGATGGACTGACGGCACAAAGACTTACGCCATAGGCGAAGAACTGACTGTAAGCGAGAATGCCACTCTTACCCCTGTGTTCACCGACAATACAGTTTCGCTGGCAGACCGCAAAGAGGCTGTGACGCTCAAATTTGACTTCCAGCGCAAGAACGGTGCACCAACAATGGCATACGAGGGCAAGTCTGGAATTTATGTAACTCAGGCTGTGGTGAACGGACAGACTATTGACGTGAAGTTGCAGTTTACAACACAACCAGGTAAGATTGCCAACGGAGGCTGGACTGACTGGTGCCAGATGAACAGTGGTACGACACTCACTATCCCCTCATGCAAGGGAGCTGTGGTGAGCATAGAGGCATATTCCGCGCCTACCACTACCACCATTGACGGACAGACAGATTACACTGCAAGCGGCAACACCATCTCTTATACTATCGCAAACACTGCCGAGACTATAGACGTGGTCATCGGCGACGGCTCTTATTATAGATATGTGCAGACAGTACTGCCGGTAATCGCAACAGGCGGCAAGACTTACAATAACGAGGCTGCTTCTGTTGTTTTTGCAATGAATGACATCAGCAATACGGGTGCTTATACAGCAACGCCAACAGATGGCTTCAGCACTGTGGCTTTTGATTCTGGCGACTGCGAATTGACAGGAACCGCAAAGGTTACAATGACAGACGGTACAGACACAGGCGTGACAGGTATAAAATTTAAGCCTTCAGGTACTACTACAGCACTTAACTGGTTTGTGCGTCCCGCCGCAGGGCTTACATTTACTCCGACAAAGGTTTCAGGATACGTAAACCGCTGCGGAACAGATGCGGAAAAGGGTATTGTGCTCACCGCCCATAAGACCGACGGCAGTGTAGTGGATTTGGGCACATATACAGCATGGCGTCAGGGTAAGTCCACATCATCAAAAGATTACGATGCCAACGCTATATATAAGTATGAAATAACCCTCACAGCAGAGCAGCAGAAACAGCTTGCAGGTACAGAAGGCTTTAATCTGACATCTGCCGTGGGAGTAAGTGCAGCTAAGGAAGGTCTCTTCGGTGAGGTGACAATTGAAGGAACTGTTAACGGTACACTGGCAGAAGTAAACAAATATACCGTTGGCATCGCAGCTTCTCCCGTTGAAGGTGGGGAGGTTTCAATATATCCCAAGTCTGACGAGTATATTGAGAACGATGAGGTTACTCTTACCGCAACTTCTAACTTCGGCTATCATTTCGTGAACTGGACCGATGCTGCAGGCAATGAGGTTTCTACCGAAGCTAAGTTCAAGTACACCGTAACTGCCAATGCAGAGCTTACTGCAAACTTCAAGAAGGTAAACACTTACGAGCTTGCATACAACGTTGAGGGCGGCGCTAACCTCTATCAGGTTCAGCCGACACCTTCCCCAACCGTTGTTGACGGCAAGAACATGTATGAGGAGGGCGTTGAAGTGACTCTCACTGCCGCAAGCAACGAAATCATCACCTTTACAAACTGGAGTGACGGACAGACAAACTCAGAGATTAAGGTGAGGATGACAGACAATGTGAATATCACAGCCAACTTCTCCGCAAAAGACTATATCGTGGGCTGGGACTTCTACAATGCCGGCAACAATGGTCGTGTGGCAGACTTCCACAGCACAGCTGACAACGAGGCAACATCGCTCATTCTCATTGACAATGAAGGCAACACACAGGGCTGGCTCGACAAGAGCACCGTTGGCGCCAATGGTTATGAGAGTATGGCAGGTGCAGCCGTAAACTGGAAGAAACTCGGACAGTATCACTACCAGACAAAGATTAATGCCAAGGACTTCACCAACATTCAGGTGAAGAGCCAGCTGCTCTGCAACTACAACGCTTATTCGCGCGTTGTGCTCCAGTATTCATTCGACGGCACAGAATGGAAAGATGCAGGAGAAACAAAGCTTGCATCAACCAAAGTGGTGTATGACCTCAACGCAACTCTCCCCACAGAATGTAACCACGCAGAATCTCTGTTCATCCGTTGGATGCCGGATTTTGAGAGTGAAGTCGTGGGAACATCTGCACCTGATAATGACGGTACGGCAATAAGCAACATCTTCATACTGGCTGAGGCTGCCATCTATGACGACGGCAAGGCTCCCGCAATAGTCAGCAAGGTGCCTGTCGAAGGTGCCGACAACGCATCTGCAAACGGCCGCGTGGTTCTGACATTCGACAAGAAAGTGCAGCTTACAGCAAAGGCAAAGGCAACTCTTGGCGGGAACGAGACAACGCTGACCGCAAGCGGCAAGACCGTAATCGCACAGTATAAGGGTCTCAGCTATGCCACAGAATATACATTCAAACTGTATGCCGGCTCTGTGGTTGACCTCTCGGGCAACAACGTTCTCAATGAGGACATAACCATCGTGTTTACAACAATGACAAAGCCTGTGGTTACAAAAGCCCTGTATGACTTTGTCGTTCCTACAGACGGCACATTCACTGAGGCACTTGCCGCTGCCTCTGCACGTCAGGACAAGAGCAAGCGCTATCGCATATTCGTGATGCAGGGCGACTATATCATTCCTGCAAACAACAATGTGATGGTGAGAGGTTCAGACGGCAAGAGTTATCCAGACCCCAAGACATCGTTCAGCTCTCCAAACGTATCTATTATCGGAGAGGATATGGAAAAGACAACCATCGCCAACACCATGCCAAACGACCTTGCATCCAATCCTGATGCAGGAAAGGGGGGGCAGGCAAATCCTCTTGAGGGTATCCGTGAAAGTGGCGTGCTCTACCTTACTGGCAGTGCAACAAACACATACTTTGAGGACATAACACTGAAGACAAACACACCTGACGCCACAGGACGCAATGTTGTGCTCGTTGACGGCGGTGACAAGACCATCTGCAAGGACGTATGTCTGTGGGCTTATCAGGACACTTATGTAAGCGACCGCACACAGAGCACATATTATTTTGAGGGAGGTCTGCTTCGCGGACGTACCGACTTCCTCTGCGGTAGCGGTGATGTGTTCTACAACGGTGTTACTCTCCAGATGTGCGAGGAAGGCGGTTATATTGCCGTTCCACGTGACAATGTGAAGTATGGATATGTATTCAAAGACTGTACCATCAAGGGGGAAACCGAAAAGGTGAACGGCAACTACTATCTTGGACGTCCTTGGACAAAGGGTGCAGAGGTGTACTTTATAGACACCAAGATGGAAGCTGTTCCAAGTGCTGCAGGATGGACAAACATGAGTTCTGACGGATGTACCCGCATGGCTGAGTATAACAGCGTATCGGCAAGCGGCACTCCGCTCGACCTTGGTTCTCGTATAAAGGTTCTTGGCGGCAATCCTAACGAACCTGTCCTGACAGCTGAGGAAGCTGCCGAGATTGGAGACATGCACAACATGTTTGGCGACTGGGATCCAACAATCTATACCGAGCAGGCTTCGGCTCCAAAGAATGTTAAGTATACTGCAACAACCCTGACTTGGGATGACGACGACTACGCACTGCTGTATGCCGTTTGCAAGAATGGGAAAGTAGTTGGTTTCACAACTGAATCTACCTACACCATCGATGACACAACGGCTGAATGGTCGGTACGTGCAGCAAATGAGATGGGTGGTCTCGGTGAGGCTGCTGTGGCTCAGGAAGCCACTGGCATTGAAGAGATTGAAAGTGCTGCATCAGCTGATGACAAGATCTACAACCTTGCCGGACAGCGTCTGAAGAAGGCAGGCAAGGGCATCAACATCATAGGCGGCAAAAAGGTTATCGTGAAATAACCATCGCGCTGCTTATCGGGACAACGGAGTTGGGAGAATGTTCTCTCAACTCCTTTTTTTCGTCATTAATTTGGAAGTGTCGGAAAAAATCACTACCTTTGCACTCTGTTTATATAACCGAAGAATAGAGTGGAACAAAAACACAACAGCCTATTAGGCAAAATAACCTATCCGGCAGACTTGCGCAAGCTGAAAGTTGACGAGCTTCCGCAACTCTGCGAGGAGTTGCGTGCCGACATTGTGAAAGAGCTGTCGGTAAACCCGGGACATTTTGCTTCCAGCCTCGGAGCTTTGGAAATAACGGTGGCTCTGCACTATGTCTACAATACGCCGGACGACCGGATAGTGTGGGACGTGGGGCATCAGGCATACGGTCACAAGATTCTCACCGGGCGCAAGGACCGGTTCTGCACCAACCGCAAGCTGCACGGCATAATGCCGTTCCCCTCGCCGCTGGAAAGCGAGTACGACACCTTTGTGTGCGGACATGCCAGCAACTCAATCTCGGCAGCGCTCGGCATGGCGGTGGCTGAAAAGAAGGCGGGCACCAACCACAACGTGGTGGCGCTGATTGGCGACGGGGCTATGAGCGGCGGACTGGCATTCGAGGGACTGAACAATGCCTCGTCGATTCCCAACAACCTGCTTATAATTCTCAACGACAACAACATGTCGATTGACCGGAGCGTGGGAGGAATGAAGCAGTACTTGCTGGGGCTCAACACCAACAAGACCTACAACGACATAAAGTTCAGAATCTCGCGATGGATGAACCGCAAGGGGATGCTTGAGACCGACCGCAAGAACGGCATACTTAGGCTCAGCAATGCCCTGAAATCGGCTATAAGTCATCAGCAGAACATCTTCGAGGGCATGAACATAAGATACTTCGGTCCGTTCGACGGACACGACGTGAAGGAGCTGGTGCGCATTTTCCAGCAACTGAAAGACATGGAGGGACCCAAGCTGCTGCATCTGCACACTGTGAAGGGAAAAGGCTACAAGCCTGCCGAAGAGGAGGCAACAATATGGCATGCGCCGGGAAAGTTTGACCCGGAGACAGGCCGCCGCCTCACCGACACCGACAAAGGAAAGCCTGCAAAGTATCAGGATGTGTTTGGCAACACGCTGCTTGAGCTGGCGCGCTCAAACCCGAAGATTGTGGGAGTGACGCCGGCAATGCCCACAGGCTGCTCAATGAACATAATGATGGAGGAGATGCCCGACCGCACGTTCGACGTAGGCATAGCTGAGGGTCACGCCGTAACCTTCTCGGGCGGCATGGCAAAGGATGGGCTTATCCCGTTCTGCAACATCTACAGCGCATTTGCGCAGCGTGCCTACGACAACATCATCCACGACGTGGCGATACTGAAGTTGCCCGTAGTGCTTTGTCTCGACCGTGCAGGAATAGTGGGCGAGGACGGACCGACTCATCACGGAGCCTTCGACCTGGCATCGCTGCGCACCATTCCAAACCTCACGATTTCGTCGCCGATGAACGAGCACGAGCTGCGCCGGCTCATGTACACGGCACAGCTGCCCGGCAAGGGACCGTTTGTGATACGCTATCCCCGCGGCTGCGGAGTGCTTGCCGACTGGCACTGTCCGTTTGAGGAGATAAAGGTGGGCACGGGCCGCAAGCTGAAGGACGGCACCACCACCGCCATACTCACGATAGGTCCGATAGGCAACGACGCCGCGGCGGCAATCGCCGAGGTTGAGGCTGAGAATCCCCGGCTGAGCATAGCCCACTACGACATGCGCTTTGTAAAGCCGCTCGATGAGAATATCCTCAATGAAGTGGCGCGGAAGTTCAGCCACATCGTTACTGTGGAGAACGGCGCGCGCATGGGCGGCTTCGGTTCTGCCATATTGGAATGGCTTCAGGACAATGGATACAACACGCGTGTGACGCGTCTCGGCATGCCCGACAATTTCGTGGAGCACGGCACGGTGGCTGAGCTTCACAGAATCGTTGGCATAGACAAGGAAAGCATTAAGAAAATTTTGATTTATGAATTTTGAATTATGAATTGTCGGTCTTCGACCGATGAAGAGTTTTTCAATTATTAATTGGATCGCAGATGTGGCGGCAAAGGGAAAAATTTAATTCAATGACTCGTAATTTATCCTTCCAATTCGTAACTCAATAACTTAGCATCGCAGCGAAGCGAGAACAATTTGTAATTCGTAACTCGTAATTCGTAATTAATAAAGATATGAAAATAATCATTGGCGGAGCAGGTGCCGTGGGAACTCACCTTGCACATCTGTTGAGTCACGACGACCACGACATAACGCTCATTGACAGTTCTGAGGAGCGCCTTGCCGGGCTCGACAGCAAGTTTGACATCATGACGCTGCCGGGCTCGCCCACAAGCATCAAGGCGCTGAAGG
>JAGAPI010000131.1 GCA_017623335.1 Prevotella sp. | reverse complement strand
AATGTTAACGTTCACACAGACAGCATTGTACTCGCCACACTGTTCCGTGCGGGACTGCCGATGCATCAGGGATTTCTGAAAGTGTTTGACCATGCTGACAATGCGTTTGTGTCGGCATACCGTAAATATAAGGACGACAGCAATACAGATGTTGACATTTTTGTGGAATATATTGCCACCCCGTCGCTTGAAGGAAAGACTTTAATTATTGCCGACCCTATGCTCGCCACCGGCGGAAGCATTGACCTGGCATACAAGGCTCTTGCCCAATATGGCACTCCCGCACGCATTCATGTGGCTTGTGTTGTGGCTACATGGGAAGGCATCGATGTGGTGAGGAAGGAGTTGCCGGACGGCATAACCACAATATGGTGCGGAGCCATTGACAATGAGCTTAACGCAAATAAATATATTGTTCCCGGTCTGGGCGATGCTGGTGATTTGTGTTTTGGAGGTAAGCTTTAGTCATTACCACGGCAATGGTCTTCAGCTTAAAATAGTTTAGGCTCATATACATCAAACCGCGGTAGCGGTTGTTGGTGCCCCATGAGTTTTTCATTATGAAATAACGCTCGCCAAACTGGTCGTGGGCAAGCCCCACGATGCACATGCAATGGTCGTCGGTGGTTTCATTGTTCTCAAACATTCGCTGGCGGCGCTCCTGAAGCTCGCCGGCATCAATCTTCTCGGGATACACAGCCACTCCGTCGGCAAAGGAGAAGCCGTCTTCTGACACGTCGCCCTCCCAGCACACCGCCCTTCCGTCCTGCACTGCCTTTATCACCATGCCGGTGAGTTCGTCAATGGGCAGGTTGTAATACTCGCTGTTGTCGAAGTTGTCGGGTATCTCCAGCGGGAATGTTCCATAGAAGTGATGATGTGTAAGACTGGTGTAGCCGATATATTCGTCGGGCGGACATACGCTGCGTGCAAACTCCTGCGGAGTGTACTCCGCTCCATACAGATGTACGTGCGGGGTGGGGGCGCCGAGGTGTTTGTCGAGGGTGTCTTCCACGTTCTTCCTGCATTTGTCGGCTCCGTCCTTTTTGAGCACAGCCTGCTGTGCCGCCATGCCTGCGCTTTCGGCAAGTGACGTGAAGTTCACGCGCTCGCCATGGCTGTATGCGTCGTAGGGCGTGGCGCCGTATTCGCCGATAAGCCGCAGGGCGGTAAGCGCAGTGGCACGGAATGTGAGCGGTTTTCTGCCCTCCTGATTATAGTATTTGTCCACCTGCTCCAATATGTAGTTGCGTGCAGGATAGAATGGCGATACACATATAGAGTCGCCCAGCGACAGGCGGTCGCCCTCAACAGTTGCGAGCATGGCGTAGATCCAGCATATTTGCTTTCGCCCCTGGTCGCGTATGGGAGTGTACTTGTTTATGTGGTCTGTGGTAAATATGTATTTGTCGAAATCGCTGTTGTGGTGTCGGCATGATGCCGTCACCAGCGTGAGCGCCACAATAATACCTATTCTTGAAATCATCGCCCCTGTATGTATAAGCAGTTAATTTTGATTCCTGGCTGTTTTGACTCTTGATTATTTGATTCTTGAGGTCATCTTGCTGCGCACTCCCTTGTAGCCTTTGAGAAATGCCTTGGCGGAGCCGAAGCTTAGAAACATGTCGAGCCTCACGGGTATGTGGTTCTTGTCGTCGGTGATGTAGAAGCGTATCAGCTCCTTTTCCTCGCCGTCTTCCACCTCGGAGAACGACATCACGAGGCATCTGAATTTTTCATTTGTGCCTTCCACCTTGAATGTCTCTTTGCCGAGATATTTAAGGTTGGAGTTTTTCAGGCTGCTGGCATCGCTTATAGGCAACGGAATCTTCTGCCCCTTTTTGAACTTTGAGGAGTCGAAGTTGCGGGCGCGGAGGAATATCGACATCATATCGAACACGCAGTCCTTGTAGGATTTTGTTTGCCAGCGGTGCTTGCCGTCCTTGTTCACATAGTGCATCTTCAGGTTGCAGTTGCCGTTGGGGTATGTATACCACAGCTCGTCCACATAGTAGCGCTTGCCCTCAAGCGCTCCCTTGCGGAAGTACATCGGCGACAGGTCGCTTTTGTCGCAGTACGACAACAGGGTGTCGCGCATCACAAACACGTTGTCCAGCTTGTTGTTGCCGCGTGTTATGAGGCTTGTCCGATAAGCCGGCTTGCCGTTGTATCTCGATTCCACGGTGGACATTGATGCCGAGCCGACTTTCACCCACACGAATTTCCAGTTGAAGTAAAGGTCGTATGCCAAAAATTCGCCGCCCTTGAACGCCGTGTTGCTGATGCCGCACTGTGCCGCCACGGGCAGGAAGCTGAGAAGCCAGAAAGGTAAAATCAATAAAAATTTCCTCATATTGCCACTTGTTTTTGTTGTGTTATACATTATTATATATATTTATGGTGCATGTGTTGCCGCCTTATTGCATTGCCTGTCCCCGGTTGTATTTTATTCCGAGCTTTTTGGCTCTTTCCGCATTGCGGTTGCGCAGTTTCTGCTCCTTTTCGGGCTTTTGCTTGGTTATTGCCTGGGGCTTTTGCCTTGCGGCGCTGGTTGCCGTAAGATTCCATGCCAGCGAGAGATCCCATTTCTCCTTGCATTCTATCTTCTTGCTATAATAGAACACTTCCTCGGGCTGCAGGTCCTGATAAAAATCGCCGGTGTCCCATTTGCCGTTGCCGTTGTTGTCAATGAATGCGCGGACATAGTATTCACCCGGTTTCAGATAGAAGAAGTCGGCAGTTCCGTCGGTCATCTTTGCCTCTTTGGTCACGGCGTCGCTGCTGTTGAGCAGCTGCACTATCACCGTTGCCGTGTCGGGAATGCTGCCGCTGATTTTCAGCTGCAGGGTGCTGAACTTGTCGTTCTCCTCCACCTTCAGTCCCTGTTTCACCGGCGAGCTTGCCTTGCCGTAGATGTCCACCACGGCAGCGCTGTCGATTTCCAGTGAATACTCACTTCCCTCCCGCCATTCCGCCAGCAGGGTGTAGCTCCGTGCCACGTCTTTTGCCGGCACAAGCTTCATCTTTGCGTTATACCACAATGAGTCGATTTTGGTGTATAGGTGTATTTTTGCCGTGTCGAGTGTTTCTATCGGTGTGGGCAGTGTAAGTGTCACGTTCCCGTCGGGAGCCATTGTTCCGCTTCCGGTAACTGCTATCTCCAGCGGTTTTTCGTGCCACACCGAGTCGTAGTCCTCGCCGCGCTTTTTCTTCTTCTCCATCTGCTTCTGCCATTTCTCCATTTCCTTCTGCTTGTCCTTCTGCCGTTTTTCATACGACACCTTGGGCAGCAGGCTTATGGTGTCGGTCTGGCTTACGAGCACTCCCGTGGAGTCGGTCATCATATAGCGTGCCTCCACGGTCAGCGTGTCGCGGTTTATGAGCATGGTGTCGCGCAGCCAGTAGTGTATGGTGTCCATCTTCTCGGTGTGCTCCACCACAAAGGCACTGTCGCTGTCGAAGTCCAGTCCGCGCAGCTCCGGCAGCCGGCTGTCGCCATAGCTGAAGTAGAACGAGAACTTATCCGGGTCCTTGCGCTCTGTCTTTATCAGATAGCGGTCGGTCTGCAGACATGTGAACGCCTTGAGCACAATGTCGTCGGGATAGTAGTGGATATACGGCACACGCATGATTGAGTCAATGTGCAGCGAGTCGCGCCATACGGTGTCCTGGCGTATGTCGGGCTTGCCCACAGGCTCAAAGGTGTCGTGGCTGAAGGCTATCATCTCGCTCTTTTGCGAGTACATGAAGTTGCCGTCGGCATCCTGCAGGGCGCATGCACGGTATTTGCCCGGGGCTATGCCCTTTATCACAAAGTGTCCGCGGCTGTCGGTGCGCGATATTCGCATCAGCGGCTGCGTTGTGAACACCGAGTCGGGGTCTTCTGCCCTGTACAGTCCTACCATTATACCTTTTACCGGCTCCAGGTTGGAGGCGTCGATCACGTTGCCCGACACCTCACAGGTGTCGATCTGCGCTCCGGTGGAGAAACTGTATGTGAAGTTTCCCATCGGGTTGCCCTCGTTGTTGTCGCTTATGGCATCGCCGAAGTCAATGGTGTAGGTGGTGTTGTCCTTCAGAGAGTCCTTCAGCTCCACCACAATCTTCTTGCCCTGTGCCTTTATCTCGGGCATTTCCAGTTGCGGGGGCGACACAATCACTCTGTTGGTGGCGTCTTCCAGCTTGATAAACTCGTCGAAGGTTATTGTAACCTTTTTTGACTTCACTCCTGCCTGGCGGTCGGCAGGGTCGCAGGCTATCACCTTGGGAGGGTCGTCGTCATACCATCCACCGTCGGGCTGCCCCATTCGTGCGCAGCCTGAGAGCAGGAGTAATAAAATGAAGAATGAAGAATGAATAATGAAGAATCTTTTGTCCTTCACCTCAAACTTTTTATTCTTATAATGCAAAGCTATATTTTCATTAACTCCGTTGATTTTTTGCTGTATCCCGGAATAGCCAAGCAAATTTGTCTCTCCACTCGGTTTGCACAAAAATTGACTTTCCCTCCGGTCACCGATCAACGATTCTTCATTCTTCAGTCTTCATTCTTCATTTAGATTCAACAGTTCCTCAATGTGCTGCCGTGAGTTGCTCAGCCGGGGCACCTTGTGCTGACCGCCCAGTTTGCCCTTCGACTTCAGCCATTGCTCAAACAGCCCGTCCTTTGCCGTCACTATCTCAAGGTGCTGCAGGGTGATGTCCTTGTAACGCTTTGCCTCGTAATCGCTGTTTATCTCCTGCAGACGTGTGTCGAGCAGGTGCGCAAACTCGTTGATGTCCTGAGGCTTGCGGCTGAACTCAATCAGCCACTGGTGGCGGCACTTGGCTTTCTCGTCCATGAATATCGGGGCGGCAGTGTATTCTTTCACCTGTGCGCCGGTCTTCTGGCAGGCGTATTGCAGTCCTTTCTCGGCATTGTCCACGATAAGCTCCTCGCCGAAGGCATTGATGAAATGCTTGGTGCGTCCGGTTATCATAAACTTGTATGGATTCACGGATGTGAACTTCACCGTGTCGCCTATGATATATCTCCACAGTCCGCAGGCTGTG
Source organism: Prevotella sp. (assembly GCA_017623335.1). The sequence continues at coordinate 1,087 of JAGAPI010000131.1, read as the reverse complement.
CTTATCACCATGGCGTAGTTCTTGTCTTTCTCCACTCCCCACAGCGGCACCACGGCAGGGTTGTCATTGCCAAACTCATCCATGGGGATGAACTCGTAGAACACCCCGTAGTCGAGCATCAGCAGCATCGCCTTGTCGGCCGGGTCATTTTGCAGTCCGAAGAATCCCTCGCTGGCGTTGTAGGTCTCCATATAGTGCATGTTGGGCGAGGTGATGAGCTGCTCGTACTGTTTCCAGTATGGGGTCATTGCCACGCCGCCGTGGAAGAACATCTCAATGTTTGGCCAAACCTCCTCAAGGTGCTTCTTGCCCGAAATCTCCATCATGCGTGTCAGTACCGACAGCATCCACGACGGCACACCGCTGATGTTGGTCACGTTCTTGTTCATCGTCTCGCGGGCTATCAGCTCGCGCTTCTTCTCAAAATCACCTATCAGCGCTGTCTGCTTGCAGGGCACACGCACAAGGTTTGCCAATGGGTTGATGTTCTCAATAAGTATGGCGCTGAGGTCGCCCACCAGCGAGTCCTTAACGTTGTAGTTTGGAGCATGGCTGCCGCCGAGTATCAGGCTTCTGCCGTCGAACAGGCGGCTCTTGGGATTGTTCTGCAGATACATTGCCACGGCATCCTTGCCGCCCTGATAGTGTACTGTCTGCAAACCTTCCCTGCTCACGGGGATGAACTTGCTCTTGTCGTTGGTGGTGCCGCTCGACTTGGCATACCATCTCACCTTGCCGCGCCACAGCACATTGCTTTCTCCGTGGCGCATGCGGTCGATGTCGCCCTTCAGGTCCTCGTATGTATTGAGCGGGGTGTTTCTCACAAAGTCATCATACCCCCGCGTGGCGGCAAAGCTGTGCCTGCTGCCGTATTCTGTATCTTTAGCGTCGGCAAGCAGCTTTTCCAGCACTGTGCGCTGCAGGTCTGCCCCGTTGCTTGTGTGTCGTTCCAACTGTCGCTGTCGCGGCACAAATACATTGCGTACTAATCCAGTTAAACTCATTTCTGCAATTTTTATCTGCAAAGGTACGAATAAGCGAGTGCAGAACAAAATAAAAGAAACTTTTTTATGTTTTTTTTATGTTT
>JAGAPI010000019.1 GCA_017623335.1 Prevotella sp. | reverse complement strand
GAGGGCGGCAAGGCTCAGGGCTATGTCGTCTTCAAGCGAGCGTACCTTGGATATTCTCACACCTTCTTTGAGCGTTATCTCATAGAGCGTAATGGTGGGACCCACTGTTGCCTTGATGCTGTTTATCTCCACTCCAAAGGTGCGGAGCACGTCAACAATACGGTTCTTGTTGGCGTTCTGTTCTTCCATGTCAATGTACGACCTGCCGCCGTTGTCGTGCCTGTCGAGCAGGTCGAGGGTGGGGTATCGGTAGTTTTCAAGGTCTTTCTTCGGGTCGTAGGGTGACAGCATCTTGTCGCCCACTTCCACAAGTTCTGGACCATCAGCCTTTTCCTCCTCTTTGGTGTCGTTAATCTCAATTTCTACGTCATCGCTATCACCGTCTTTGCCGGTCTTGCCTCCGTCGGCATATCCGTCGTCCTTTATCTTGGGTGTTTCGTCCTTGTCGCCTTTGCCGAAATCAATCTCCTGCGATGAAGGATCGTCGAAAATCTCAACTGGCTGTTCCTCAGTGTCGTTTTGGTTTTCTGCATCGTCGGCTTTGCTCTCTCCGCTGTGTACCGTGAATGGTATCTTTTTAAAATAATGTGCAGGGTTGAGCAGCTTACGGATGAAGTTGATGGTCTCCACACTGAGATACATCATAAACGCAATGGCTGTTGTGGCGAGTATAACCATCAGTCCGGGAGCACCTGTAAGTCCTTCGCAGCGCTGACACACAAACAGTCCGTGGTCGCCGCCGGGATTGAAGAAACTGTCTGCAAAGAACGGTGAAAGGAATTTTGCCATGGCAACGCTGAGCCATAGCATCACCACCACAAGTGCGAAGAACCATTTCCACAGTTTTATGTCGAAGACACGCATCATGTTGAGTGCCGAGAACATAAGGAACACAGGTATGAAAAATGCAGCCAGTCCGAAGCACTGTTTCATGAAAAAGTAGGAAATGTAGGCTCCCAGTGAACCGCATTTGTTCTGAAACTCAAAGTTTTCGTTTATTATCTCGCCGGCACGGGGCGACTCAATAGCCGTCTGGTCTGCCATTCCTGTGGTGAAATATGATATGAATGCCAGCGTGAGGTAAATTGCAACCGCAAGAAGCACAAACCCTATGAAAAAGTTTGCATTTTCGTTGTGAAGTACATTGTTTATGCCGATGCTTTGTAAAAAGGACTTGCTTTTTACAGTCTTTTTTGCTCTGACCATTGTGTATTAAATTTCTGTTTGAACTGCAAAAGTACTTCTTTTTTTTCATATTCTGCAAGATATTCATATTTTTTTTGTATTTTTGCAGCAGATTTTAAGAAATCAATGAAAACGATATATACTAAAATTGACAAATCTCTGATTCCAAACATGCCTCAGGTGGTGTTTGAGGGGAGAATTATTGTTGTGGTGTCGGCTTCTGAAACCAAAAAGGCTGTTGACTTTTTGCTGTCACAGCCCATCTTGGGTGTCGATACCGAAACACGGCCCTCTTTCCGCAAGGGAGTGAACTACACAGTGTCGCTGCTTCAGGTGTCGACACACGATATTTGTTTCCTGTTCCGCCTGAAGCATATTGGGAAAAACAGCGACATAGTGCGCCTGCTTGAGGACACCACGGTGCCGAAAATCGGGCTGTCGCTCCGCGACGACATGCTGTCGCTTGCTAAAGTGTATAAGTTTAAGCCAGGTCTGTTCATCGACCTGCAGAAACATGTCAGCGAAATTGGCGTGAAGGACCTCGCGCTGCAGAAACTTTATGCCAATTTCTTTGGCATGAAGATAAGCAAGAACCAGCGGCTTACCAATTGGGAAGCCGACATTCTCACCGACAGGCAAAAGATGTATGCAGCCATTGATGCCTGGGCGTGCGTAAAACTCTATGAGGAGCTGATGCGGCTGGAGAAGTACGGCGACTACGAGCTGGTGGTGACCGATGAAGATAACAATGAGGAAATTAACAACTGATTCCTGTGAATTAATATATATAATTAAGTAAGGTGTATGACGAGTTATAAAAAAATATATCTCAAGAAGGGAAAGGAAGAAAGCCTGAAACGCTTTCATCCATGGGTGTTTTCTGGAGCCATACAGGCTATGGACGACGGCATAGCCGAGGGCGATGTGGTAAGGGTGGTTAACTGTAAGGACGATTTCATTGCTGTGGGGCACTATCAGATAGGTTCCATTGCGGTGAGGGTACTTTCGTTTGCCGACATTGCCATCGACGGCAATTACTGGCAGTCGGGACTTGCCTCGGCTTACAAAATGCGGCTTGCCATAGGCATAGCAGGCAACGCCGACAACAACACCTACCGTCTTGTTCATGGCGAGGGCGACAATCTGCCCGGACTGGTGATAGACGTTTATGGCGATACAGCCGTGATGCAGGCTCACAGCGTTGGCATGCACGTGTGCCGCCACGAGGTGGCAAAGGCGCTTGTCGGGGTGATGGGCGACCACATACATAATATATATTATAAGAGCGAGACCACGTTGCCGTTTAAGGCTGACCTCGGGCAGGAAAACGGTTTTATTTATGGTGGAAGCACCGACAACACGGCTGTAGAGAATGGATTGCGCTTTCATGTGGACTGGCTCAAGGGACAGAAAACCGGCTTCTTCGTCGACCAGCGCGAGAACCGTGCCCTGCTGGAACAGTACGCCAAGGGCAAGCGGGTGCTCAATATGTTCTGCTACACAGGGGGATTCTCGTTCTATGCCATGCGTGGCGGAGCCGTTCAGGTGAGCAGTGTCGACAGTTCGGCAAAGGCAATAGAGCTGACACGCAGCAATGTGGAGCTGAATTTCCCCAACGACCCGCGCCATGAGGCTATTTGTGAGGATGCCTTCAAATATCTGGAGCGTGCAGGCAGTCAGTACGACCTGATAATCCTCGACCCGCCGGCGTTTGCCAAGCACCGTGCAGCCCTGCACAATGCGCTCAAGGGCTACACGCGTCTCAACGTAAAGGCATTTGAGAAAATCAAGAAGGGCGGAATACTCTTCACATTCTCATGCTCGCAGGTGGTGACAAAGGATAACTTCCGCAATGCTGTGTTTACAGCCGCCGCACAGGCAGGACGCAAGGTGAGGATTTTGCATCAGCTCCACCAGCCTGCCGACCATCCCATTAACATCTACCATCCCGAGGGTGAGTATCTTAAGGGACTGGTGCTGTACGTGGAATAATATGATAAAGACCGTTTCCGACTATATCGCCGCCCACAGACTGCTTGCCCCCGACGGCAAATATCTTGTGGCGCTCAGCGGCGGTGCCGACAGTGTGGCACTGCTTCTTGTGCTGTGCCGTTTGGGCTATAGCGTTGAGGCTGTTCACTGCAACTTCCATCTTCGCGGCGATGAGTCGGACCGTGACGAGCATTTTGTCACCGGCCTTTGCTCACGTCTTGGCGTTGTTTTGCATAAGGTTCATTTCGACACCCGGGAGTATGCTGCTGTCCGCAAGCAGAGCATAGAGCTGGCGGCGCGAAATCTCCGCTACGGGTATTTTGAACAGCTGCGCAGTGACATCGGCGCCGACGGCATTTGTGTGGCCCACCACCGCGACGACCTTGTTGAGACCGTGCTCATGAATATTGTTCGCGGCACGGGCATACACGGCATGGTGGGCATTCGTCCGCGCAACGGCTACATACTGCGCCCTCTCCTTTGCATAGGGCGCAGCGACATTGAGCATTTTCTCGCTAAGCAGCACCAGGACTATGTCACCGACAGCACCAATCTTGAGGATGACGCCACCCGCAATGTGTTCCGCCATCATGTGGTGCCGCTCCTGCAAAGCATCAATCCCGCTGCCGTGGAGAACATTGCCGGCACTGCACGCCTGATGACCGATGTTGAGACAATATATAATGCCGATATTGACCGTTGCCGCAGGGAGTTTGTCGTGACTGGCGGCAACAAGGATTGTGCTATGGCTTCTGGCAGCAATGGATTGGAGTTTAGGATAATGGCAGACCGTCTGCTGCTTAATCCCGTTCCCTCAACAGTTCTCTATGAGTTGATTTCGCCCTATGGATTCAGCGGTGTGCAGGCTTCGGGCATCATCGCCAGCCTTGCTGCCGGAAACACAGGAAAGGTGTTCCGCAGTTCCAGTTATACGGCGGTGACGTGCCGCGACTGCATTGAAGTGGGAAGAACTGTTGCCGATAACTTCGCTCCAATGCGCCTGCCCGTTGACGGCATCTACGTGATGAATGGTGGAGAAAAGAAGATAAATTTAGAGATTATTGACAGCGGCGCAGCTGAAATATCGCGCTACCCTGACGTTGCCACCCTCGATGCCGACAAGGTGAAGTTTCCTCTAACCTTGCGCCGCGTGGAGAATGGCGACCGTTTCCGTCCTTTCGGCATGAAGGGCTCAAAACTTGTAAGCGACTTCATGACCGATGCAAAATGTTCTTATTTTGAAAAACAGAGTCAGCTTGTGCTGCTCGATTCCACGGGCAAAATTATCTGGCTCGTAGGACGGCGCACAAGCGATGTCTGCAAAGTTCAGACAGACACAAAGAATATCCTGAAGATTTATTTCTCGTAATTTATTTAAAAGTTTTTTCGCAAAAATCTATCATCTATCACCCGTTGGCACTTAAATTACATATTATCAGTCTTTTAAAAATCCGCACAGCGTAAATTCACCACTTATCTATCACCAATCTATCACTAATCTATCACCCTTTGGGGCTTAAACACGACAGAAACATATCATTGGAGTTACAAATTGGTCAAAAACAGCTTGAAAATTTTAGTATTCAAAACAAAATTTTCCGCTAAAATAATCCAATATTAGCATTGTACAAGCTGCATGTACTAACAGTACACAGCCGATGTACGACCAGTCCCACACGTATGGACACATTGTCCATGGCGTATGGACAGCCGTAATCTGCAATATCCGTTCTGTTGGATTTGCAATAAGAAGCAAAATTGATGGTGATAGATGTTTTATCTATCACCCATCTATCACCCGTTTTTTTGCTTCATAATGCGTTATTTGTCAGGACGTTCACTTACACAGGGTGATAGATGATAGATTTTTGCGAAAATATTTTGTTATTTGTTGTTAAAAGATAATTTTCTGTGGAGAATTCGGATTTTTCTTCAAAAATTCTGTTACTTTTCGTAATACGGATTCATGGCACGCTCGTCGCCGATGGTGGTCTGAGGACCATGGCCGCACAAAACCGTGGTGTCGGCAGGCAGCACGGTGAGCAACTTGCGGAGCGACTGCTGTATGGCATTGAAGTCGCCGAGATAGAAATCGGTGCGCCCTATGCTCATGCGGAAAAGCGTATCGCCTGAAAATGCCACGTTTTCTTCCTTGCAGTAATACACCACACCGCCGGGAGTGTGTCCGGGAGTATGGATAATGCTCAGAGCGTGATTGCCGAAAGTAATGACATCATTGTCGTTAAAATACTTTCCCACTGGTGGCATGTCGAAGTCGAGGGTGTACTGCATCAGCATTTCCGACTGCTGTGGAAGCATTTGCATCAGACGCTCGTCACCGCCGTGCAGCTCCGGCTTCAGCCCGAACCGTTCATATATGGTGTTGTTTCCTATGCAGTGGTCTATGTGGGCGTGGGTGCAGAGCAGATGCTTTGGCACAAGCCCGTTGGAGGTGATATAACCGGTTATTGCCTCACGCTCAGAGTCGTAGAAAGCTCCGCAGTCTATAATTACGCACTCCTTGCTGTCATCGCTCACAATGTAGCAGTTTTCCTGAAAGGGATTTACCTCAAATCGTTTTATGTTTAGCATTTTTCTAATTCACAATTCGTAATTACTAAATTCAACATCGGCATAGCCGACAACTCAAAACTCGTAACTTGTAATTCCTAATTTTTACACCGGCAAATAAATAATATATTTCTCCTTAAACCATTCCTCGTCGAAAAACGTAGACAGCTCGGTCAGCTCCACAATATTCTTAAACGGTTTGGTCTCTGCCTGCAGGTCTCCGCCTTTCAGGCATATCACTCCGTTGGGCAGGGCGTTTTGCTGACGCTTTGAGATGTTCTTTTTAACAATCTTCACGAGGTCGGGCAACGGCATTACGGCGCGGCTCACCACAAAGTCGTATTGCCCCTTTTCTTCCTCGCCGCGAAGATGCTCGGGGTGACAGTTCCTGAGTCCTATGGCATTGGCAACTTCTGTCGCCACACGAATTTTCTTGCCTGTGCCGTCGATGAGCTTGAATGTGCATTCAGGAAAAAGTATCGACAGCGGCACGCCGGGGAAACCGCCGCCGGTGCCGAAGTCGAGAATCTTTGTGCCGGGACGGAAGTTTATCGCCTTGGCTATAGCCATCGAGTGCATTACGTGATGCAGGTACAGGTTGTCGATGTCCTTGCGTGAGATAACATTGATTTTTGAGTTCCAGTCGTGGTACAGTCCGTAGAGTGCCTCCAGCTGTTTTGTCTGTTCCTCAGTAAGGTTTTTAAAATATTTCTTTATCGTTTCCATAATTGTCTTTTCAGTCTTTGAAAGTTTTAGCCACATCCTTCAGTTCGTCCCATGTGAGCTTCAGCTCGGTTATGCCCACTGCATAAGGCGCAATCTCGTACTGGTTATAGATGAATGTTATTCCTGTGGAGTTGATGAGATAGAATTGCGACGGACACATGTCCATGCTGTACAGATAGCCTTTGCTCCTCAGTTCGTCGATGTCATTTGAATGGGTTTGCTTCAGTAGCTTTTCAAGCAGAATCTCGTTGAGCCTTGTATTATATCCTGGCAGCAACACGTTGTCGAGAGTTACCAGCTTGCCGGATTTTGTGCTGAAGTTCATCACTGACTTTATAAACAAGCCGTGGGCGCCGCCGTCGTAGGTGTCCTGCTCGGCTATGTAGTTTATTATGGTGTCGGCATTCTGTTCTGTGCGGGTTTTCAGGTCATAGTGTGCCTGATACCATCCGCCGGGTTCGGCATTGCTTGCCTTATCCTTTATGTATAAATCTCTGAAATCGGCGATGTAGTTCCTGCCGCGCATGTTTACAAATGAGTCAACGGCATGCTGCATTGTCACTCCCTTGATGTTAAACAGCCATTGTGATATGGTGTCGTTTATAAGTTTTGCCTTCTGCCCTTCACCCTTGACGTAGAGGACACTGAGCTTTATTTCCGACTGGGGGGAGTCGGCACTCTTTTCGTCGAGCTTGAATGTCTTCTCTGCCGTAACTGTTGCAAAATCAATCTTTTCATTTTCCACTGATGTCGAGCACGACATGGCAAACAGTGCTGCTATTGCTGATATTAATAATGTACGTTTCATAATTGTATCCTTTTTGTTTATTATTTGATTTTTATTCGTTTACCTCCGCAAAAGTACAATAAATATGATGATTTACCAAATATTATTTGAATATTTTACAAAAAAATCGTACCTTTGCACCCGATTTTAGAATTTTTATTGATTTATGAAGAAAGATTTTAAGGTAGCGCTGTTTGATTTAGACGGTGTGGTGTTCGACACAGAGCCGCAGTACACTGAGTTCTGGGGACAGCAGTGCAGGGAGTTTCATCCCGAGGAGCCTGGACTGGAACATAAGATAAAGGGGCAGACTCTCGTGCAGATTTTCGACCGCCATTTCAGCGGTGCCCTTGAGGGCAGGCGTGCCGAGATAGTGGAGCGGCTCAATAAGTTTGAGCGTAATATGCGTTTCGACTATGTGCCGGGCTTTGAGGCTTTTATTTCATCGCTTAAAAGCCGTGGCGTAAAGACAGCCGTAGTGACAAGCAGCAACAAGGAAAAAATGAACACTGTGTATGAGCGCCGTCCGGAGTTCATGCAGATGTTTGACGAGATACTCACCTCAGAGGATTTTGAACATAGTAAGCCGCATCCTGACTGCTATCTGAAGGCGGCAGCGCGTTTTGGCGCAAAGGCTGATGACTGTGTTGTGTTTGAGGACAGCTTCAACGGACTGAAGTCGGGCAGGGCTGCTGGCATGTATGTTGTGGGACTTGCCACTACAAATGCCGCAGAGGATATTGCACAGTATTGCGACGAAGTG
>JAGAPI010000130.1 GCA_017623335.1 Prevotella sp. | reverse complement strand
CGAGCACCGCGACATCCCCATTGAGCAGGCAAAGGAGCTGGGAGCCATCGCCCTCTTCGGCGAGAAATACGGCGACAAGGTGCGCGTGGTGCGCTTCGGTCCGTCGTGCGAGTTCTGCGGCGGTATTCACACCACCAGCACGGGCCGCATAGGAATGGTGAAAATCGTGAGCGAGAGCAGCGTAGCCGCCGGAATACGCCGCATAGAGGTGAAGACGGGCGAGGAATGCGAGAAACTGCTCTACCACTGCGAGGACGCGCTCAAGGCAATCGGCTCGCTGTTCAACAACGCCAAGGACCTGAAGGGCGTAATCGAGAAATACATCGAGGAGCACGACGCCATGAAGAAATCCATTGAGCAGTTCCAGGCGCAAGCCGTTGAGAAGACCAAGGACGACCTCATAGCCAAGGCGCGCGAGGTGGGCGGAGTCAGGCTCATCACCGCCCGTCTGCCAATGACCGCCGCAATGGCAAAGGACCTGTGCTTCAAGATTCGCGAAGCCGTGGATGGCTCGCTGCTCTGCGTCATCGGTTCGGTGGAGGCAGGCAAGCCAATGCTCAGCGTGATGATAAGCGACGACATGGTGAAGGACCACGGACTGAACGCCGGACAGATGGTGCGCGAGGCAGCCAAGCTGATGCAGGGAGGCGGCGGCGGACAGCCACACTACGCCACAGCAGGAGGCAAGAACCCCGACGGACTGTCGGCAGCCATCGACAAGGTGGTGGAGCTGGCGAAGCTGTAATGACTATACCTTTATAGGGCTTATAGGGCTGATTTGCCTTATAAGCCCTATTACATTTATGATTTATATAAGTCATATAAAATATATAAATTATATAAGTCATATAAAAACCAACAACAAACTACTAAAACAAAATGAAGAGATTATTTTTTACAGCCCTGTCGCTGGCGGCATTCGCCGTGGCAGAAGCGAGAGACATCGTTGTCAGGCCTGGCGGCTACGCCATTGAGCAGGCGCTTCAGGAGGCGCGGCGGGCGAGGCTGCTCGACGGCGAAAAAGACATAACCATTAAACTCACCGAGGGCACCTACCGGCTTAACCAGCCCATCTACGTGCGCCCCGAGGACAGCGGCACACGCATCGTCGGCGAAGGCAAGGTGGTGATAAGCGGCGGCGTGAGGATAAGCGGCTGGAAGCGCCAGGGCAAGCTGTGGGTTGCCGACGTGCCGCGCCACAACGGGCGCCCACTGGAGTTCCGCCAGATGTGGGTGAACGGCAAAAAAGCCGTGAGAGCCCGCGACGTTGCCGACTTCGAGCAGATGCACCGCATCATGAGCATCGACAAAGCGAAGGAGGTGCTCTACGTGCCAGCCGCGGCGGTGAGGAAGATTCAGGGAGCTGACGACGCCGAGATGGTGCTCCACGAGATGTGGTGCGTTGCCAACCTCCGCATAAAAGAGGTCAGGATGATGGGAGGCGACAGCGCCGCCGTGACGTTCCACCAGCCCGAGAGCCACATACACTTCATGCACCCGTGGCCGTCGCCAATGGTTACGCCCGGGGGAGAGCACAACTCGGCATTCTACCTCACTGGCAGCCGCGCGCTGCTGGACAACGGGGGCGAGTGGTGGCTGGACCGCAAGGCGGAAAAGGTGTATTACATCCCGAGACAGGGCGAGCAGATGGCTACAGCCGAGGTGGAGGTGCCGGCGGTGGAGACGCTGCTCCGCGTGGAGGGCACGCCCGAGCGCATGGCGACTGGAATAACCTTCCGCGGCATCACCTTCAGTCACTCTACGTGGCTGCGCCCCTCGATAGAGGGTCACGCGCCGCTGCAAGCCGGAATGTTCATGACCGAGGCGTTTAAGCTGCGCCCCAAACTGGCGCGCCCCAACGGCGACCACAAGCTGGACAATCAGGGATGGACGGGCCGCCCCGCCGCAGCCGTCAGCGTGAGCTGCGCCGAGGACGTGAGCTTCCTAAACTGCACCTTCGAGCACATAGCCTCCACCGCCATCGACTACAACAAGTACATAAAGGGCGGCAGGATTGAGTATTGCCGCATACAGGACGTTGGCGGCAACGGCATCGTGGCAGGCACCTTCGGCGACTACGCCCACGAGGCTCACCTGCCCTACGACCCTGCCGACGGGCGCGAGATTTGCCGCGGGCTGACCATCAGCAACAACGCCATAACCGACGTGACCAACGAGGACTGGGGCTGCGTGGGCATCGCCGCGGGATACGTGCGCGACATCCTCATAAGCCACAACGAGATAAGCGAGGTTTCCTACACGGGAATATCCATGGGATGGGGATGGAACCAGCAGCCGTGCGCCATGGCGAACAACAAGGTGCTCAACAACCTCATCCACCACTACGCGCGCCACATGTACGACACGGCAGGCATATACACGCTCGGAGCTCAGCCGCATTCGCTCATCGAGGGCAACGTGGTGAGGGATATCTACACGCCCGGCTACGCCCACGACCCGAACCACTGGTTTTACCTGTACACCGACGAGGGCTCGTCGGGCATAACGGTGAAGAACAACTGGACACCAAGCGAGAAGTTCCTCAAGAACGCCAACGGACCTGGGAATACCTGGGAAAACAACGGTCCCGAGGTGAGCGACAGCATCAAGAGCCGCGCCGGAATCGTGTATCTCAAATAAAGTCCGCGCTTATGCAATAAAAGCCGTGCTTATCAGAAAATAAAATCATACTTTTGTTACCGTGGTTTCCGCACGTCCGCGACCCTGTGTCCGGCGTGCGGAATTTTTTATGCGCATAATTCAAAAAAATCTTGTACATAATTTTCTCAAATCCTGTACATAATTTTCTCAAATCCTGTACATAATTTTTTCAAATCCTGTACATAATTTTTTTCAAGTCCGGCACAGAAGATTTTTATGCGCATGATTCAAAAAAATTATAACTATAATTTTTTCAGATTATAACTATAATTTTTTTGATAGTCCCCGGAATAAGTTTTTAAGGGCTGGCGCGGGCGGCAGGAATCACGGATTTGCGGCAGGAAAGCCGTGCCGTCACACAAAAAAGGAGGTGTGTCAAAACCAACCTCCTACTTATTTTCAGGCACGGATTACACGGATGTCACAGATTAGTGAAAGAAAAAAAATCTGTGTATTCCGTGTAATCCGTGCCTGATTTATATCATCGTGATTACTTCATTTCGACACACCATCCTTGAGCTTCAGCGAAGTCTCTATGCTTGCCAGCTCGTCGGCAAACGCCTTGTCGACTTTTATTCTGTTTTCTATTATGCTGCAGCTGTGGATTACGGTGGAGTGGTCGCGGTTGCCTATTAGCTGTCCTATGCGCGAGGCCGGCATCTTGGTGTGCTTCTGAGCGAGAAACATTGATACCTGGCGCACTATGACGTAGTCGCGCTTGCGGCTGCGCGACATTACGTTCTGCTGGGTCACTCCGTAGTGCTGGCACGCCTTTTCCAGAATGTCGTCCACGGTCAGGGGGTGGTCGTCCATCTTCACGGCGCGCTTAATCACGCGCTCTGCCAGCCGCAGGTCAATCTTGCTGTTGTAAACCACCGAGTAGGCAAGCAGCGAGTTGATTACTCCCTGCAGGTCGCGCACGCTGCCGTTGGCGCTTCCGGCAATAAACTGTATCACCTCGGCGGGAATTGTCAGCCCGTCGTGGCGGCACTTGCTGTTGAGGATGTCCACGCACAGCTCCACGTTGGGTTTCTCCAGCTCGGCTATCAGTCCGCACTTAAAGCGCGTGAGCAGACGGTCCTTCATGCCCTGCAGCTCCACGGGCGGGCGGTCGGAGGCGAGGATTATCTGCTTGCCGAGGCGGAACAGGTGGTTGAAGATGTGGAAGAAGGTGTCGACGGTCTTCTCCGTCGCCCACTCCTGGATGTCGTCAACGATGAGCAGGTCGAGCGACTGATAGAAGTTGATGAAGTCGTTGAGCAGGTTGCGGCGCACGGCGTCGGTATACTGCACCTGGAAGAGCCGGGCGCTGACGTAGAGTATGCGCTTGGCAGGATAGAGCTCCCTGCAGCGCAGCCCGATGGCGTTGATGAGGTGAGTCTTTCCGCAGCCCGAAGGCCCGTAGATGAAGAACGGATTGAAGGTAGACTTTCCCGGATGCTCGGCTATTGAGATGCCCACCGTGCGCGAGAGCTTGTTGCTCGCTCCCTCGATATAGTTGTTGAACGACTGCTGGCGGTTGAGCTGCGGGTCGATGTTCTGCACGCCGGTTTCCCGCTGCGCGGCGGCAGGACTGCCGGTCTCTGCCGACACAGTGTCGCTCTCCACCTCCTGCGTGATGTTGTGAGCCTTGTCGGCCATGAGCTTATAGTTGAGCCTCACGTCCTTTCCGAAGCATGTGCCGATGACTTTCGACAAGAGCGCGACGTAGTGCTCCTCCAAGTATTCGTAGACGTACATACTTGGAAGCTGCAACAGCAGAGTCTTGCTGTCCTCAGAGTAGCTGCCGTATCCGATGTGGCTGAACCACGTCCGGTACTGCTGCTCGCTGACACTCTCACGGATAAGCCGCAGGCAACTGTCCCACAACTCTTTATATTTGTCTTGCATAAAATTATCGAGCGATGCGTTTAGATTCGGGTTGCAAAGTTACGATATTTTTTTCTATTATGCAAGAGGGAAAACACATATTTCCGAAATTAGAACAAAATGGAAATGAAGAATGAAGAATGGAGAATGAAGAATTTTCCTTTGGCGCAGAGATTGCTTATAAGTTTTGCTGCGCAGCCAATTCTTCATTCTTCATTATTCATTCTTCATTTCTCTCTTACCAAACCTGCGCACGCTTGTTCTTGGGCAGGAAGAGCTTGTTGCCCTTCTTCACTCCGAAGGCGTCATACCATGCGTTGATGTGGGGCAGCGCGGCGTTCACGCGCGCCTCGGCGGCAGAATGAGGGTCGATCTGGCGGAAATACTCCTTAAGCTCGGGAGTGGCGTTTGAAGCCCAGATACGGCCGTAGGAAAGGAAGAATCGCTGGTCGGGGGTGAAGCCGTCGAGCTTGGGAGCTATGCCGCCTTTCTTGATAGCGTTCTGCATGGCGCGGAAAGCTACGTTCAGACCGCCGTTGTCGCCGATGTTCTCGCCCAGGGTGAGCTTGCCGTTGAGGAACTTGCCGGGCAGAATCTCGTACTTGCCGAAATAGTCCTCAAGCACCTTGGTGCGCTTCTCGAAATTGCTGCGGTCCTCGGCGGTCCACCAGTTGCGCTGCTGGCCGGTCTTGTCGAACTGCGAGCCCTGGTCGTCGAATCCGTGGCTCATCTCGTGACCTATCACCACGCCGATGGCTCCGTAGTTGGCAGCCTCGTCGGCGTCAACGTCGAAGAACGGCGGCTGCAGGATTGCTGCGGGGAAGCAGATTTCGTTGGTGGTCGGGTTATAGTAGGCGTTGATGGTCTGCGGAGTCATGTGCCACTTTTCCTTGTCCACAGGCTTGTTTACAGTTGTCTCAACATAATATTTTGTGTTGCAGACGGATATGCGGCGCATGTTCTCGTAGAGCGACAGCGAGTCGTCGACCTCCAGCATCGAGTAGTCGCGCCACTTGTCGGGATATCCTATCTTGACGATAAAGTTCGACAGCTTGTCGATTGCCTGCTCCTTGGTGGCGGGTGTCATCCAGGTAGACTCGGCGATGCGCTGCTTCAGCGCCTCCTGCAGGTTGTGCACCAGGGCGAGCATGCGGTTCTTGCTGCTCTCGGGGAAGTACTTCTTAACATACAGCTTGCCGATGGCCTCGCCCAGCACGCCGCTCACCGTGCCCACGGCGCGCTTCCAGCGCGGACGGTCCTGCTGCGCTCCCGATGTGGTCTGGCTGAACTCGAAAGCCACGGCGCGGAAGTCGTCGCTCAGCGCGCTTGCCGCCCCGGCGAGCACGTTCTTCTCGGCGTATGCCTTAAGGTTGTCGAGCGACTCCTCGGCAAGAATCTTCTCCACCTCGTGAAGCGGCTCCGACTGCTCCACCACGATGTCGGCAAACGGCGGGAAACCGTTCTGCAGGAACACGTTGCCCCAGTCTATGCCAGGATATTCGGCAATAAACTCGCCGTAAGTCATCTTGTGGTAGTTGGCGTTGATGTCGCGCAGCTCCACGGGAGCCTTGCTCACCTTTGCTATTCTCGTCTCTATCGCCATCACCGCCTCCATCTTCTTCTGAGCGTCGGCATCGCTGTTGCCCACGAGCTTGAAGAGCTTCTTCATGTACTCCTTGTAGGCGTTGCGCACCTTGGTGCTCTGCTCGTCGTCGTTGAAGTAGTAGTCGCGGCTGCCCATGCCGAGTCCGCCCTGCCCCACCGACACCACGTTGTAGCCGGCGTTACGTATGTCGGCGCCGCAGCCGTAGCTGAACATCAGCCCGTTGATGCCGCAATAGTCAAACTGCGCCATAAGCAGCTGATAGCCGGCGCGGCTGCTGACGGCTGCAATCTTGTCGAGATAAGGCTTCAGCGGGGCGGCTCCCTCGCGGTTGAGGCGCACGCTGTCCATCACCAGATTGTAGAGCGAACCGATTTTCTGCCCCAGCGAACCCTGCTCCTGCTTGCTGTCAGCATAGTTGAGGATAAGCTCCTGGATGCGCTTTTCATTCTGCTCGCTCAGGTCGATGAACGCACCGTTGCGCGGATGCTCAGCGTCGAGAGGATGGGTGTCGAGCCAGCCTCCCACGGAGTAGCGCCAGAAGTTGTCGCCAGGCTTAACGCTGGTGTCCATGTTGGTCTTGTCGATGCCCGACTTCTGAGTCTGGGCAAATGTGGCACTCGCACATAAAAGCAATGATGCCATGATAATGTTTCTTTTCATTTTCTACTTATTTTATTAATTACACTGTTTTCTCTTAATTCTCCTCCAGATCGTCGGAGAACGTCTGTCGCACTTTATTTTTGGCACGGATTACACGGATTCCGCTGTGTTCTTATTTATCTTATCCGTGATATCCGTGTAATCCGTGCCTAACTTACTCTCCCCCATATTTCTCTTACCGGGTGCAAAGTTACGAAGATTTTTTCAGCTCCCGGCACTTTGCCACGTTATCTTTACGTTAATGTTTTTTCAAGCCCTGCCCACACATGACGCAAGAGCATGGGGAAAAACTACAAAAGTTCACGAGAAACTACTGGTCGGGATTCTCAACATATCCCTGATACTTGTCGTCCAGCGAGCTCATCACCGAGTCGTAAGCCTGGCGCATGGTGGCATGAACGTTCTGCGGGCCCTCGCCCACGGGGTAGATGGGCTGGTGGATGGTGAGCCGCAGCGGATGCCAGTTGGCGAAATGCCAGTCGCGCGTACGCGGCATGATGTCAAACGAGCCGTTGATGGTCAGCGGCACCACCGGCAGCTGCAATTCGTCGGCAAGGGCAAACGCGCCCTTGTTGAACTTGCCCATGTGACCCGTAAACGTGCGCGCTCCCTCGGGAAACACCACCACGCTGTAGCCGCCCTCAGAAAGCACGCGCCGCGCAGCGTCGTAGGTGGCGCGCACGCGGCTCGGACCGCGCTTGTCCACGAATATCTGGTGGCTCTTGCGGCAGGCATAGCCCACGAAGGGCACCTTGCCCAACTGCCACTTCATCATCCACTTGAAGTTGCGCCCGAGAAAACCGTAGATGAGGAAGATGTCGAAGGCTCCCTGATGGTTTGCCACAAACACGTAGGGCGTGTTCCGCTCAAGATTCTCGCGCCCCTCCACGGTCACGGGCAGCAGGAAGGCGCGGGTGATAATCTTCGCCCACCAGCGGCCGGGGTAATAACTCCAGAAATGCCCGTTGCCCAAGGTCATTCCCACGCCTACCTCAATGGCTGTGACGATGGTGACCAGGATAAGCACCGGAAGGGCTATCAGCAACTGATATATACGATACAAATATTTCATAATAGTCTTTATTTAGTTTCACTTTTAAGCGTTATAAGGCAAATCTCGCCGGGAACTCCGAAGCGGAACGGGATGAAACCGCCCATGCCCGTGCTCACGTTGATGGCGCGCCCGCCGATGTTGGTCACTCCCGCCCAGTCGTCGTAGAAGTACTGCACAGGCGACCAGCCCAGCAGCATAAACTGCGAGGCATGGGTATGCCCGCTGAGAGTCAGCTGCACGTGGCTTTCTTTCAGTATCTTGTCGCGCCAATGTGTAGGGTCGTGCTGGAGCATCACCACAAAGTCTGCGTCGCTTACCCCACGGAGCGTCTTGGCAATGTCGCCCATTCTGGGGAAACGCCTGCCGTCGCCGTCGTTCTCCATGCCGGCAACGACTATCGAAGGCTTTGCGGCCGCAGAATCGCCGGAATGGCTGACAGGAAATGCCGCAGCCGACGCAGAACCGCCGGAATGGCTGGCAGAAAATGCCGCAGCCGACGCAGAATCGCCGGAATGGCTGGCATCGCGCGTTATCCTGACATTTTCGTTGAGCAGCACCGTCCACCCCATCTGCCTCTGCAGACCGATGGTCTCGCGCAGGTTGGCTGCCTTCTGCCGGGGCGAGGCATCGCGCACGTAGATGGGATAGTCGTGGTTGCCGAGACAGGAAATAACTCCGTCCTTAGCCTTCAGACGGCTGAGAATCTGCATCTGCGGCAGTATCTCCGAGGGCTCCAGGTTCTGAATATCGCCCGTAAACACGATGAGGTCGGGACGAAGCGCGTTGATAGAGTCTACATTGCGGGCAAGAAGATGCTGGCGCGACATTCCGTAGGTGCCCAAATGCGCATCCGAGAAATGCACAATCCTGTATCCGTCGAACTCCTTCGGCAATTCGACTGAGGAAAAGGTGATACGGCGGATGTCAAGCTTGCCGAATCCTATGGTGCAGCCGTAGATTATAATGTAAACGGCAAACAGCACCACCGCACCGCCAGCCCAAATGCCGTAGTTGCGCTGGGTGTGAAACAAGTGCATGGCACACCACCCTATCAGCCAGCAGACAAAGAACACCATGCCCACCAGCACAAGAATTATCAGTGAGAATATAACTACTCTTATCAGCATGTCTTTTTTTGCTTTACACCTTAATTATATATATAAGGTATATCTTATTATATTTTGGCTACACCTTATTATATATAGGACAGTTTGTTTTTAATGTAGTCTGGTATAATCCGGAAGCGTTTTACCTGAACTCTAATTCCTCGCCGACATACTCCATGTCCACCACTCCGTCGGCAAACACCGTGTGTCCGTTGCAGATGGTGCGCTCCACACGCCACGAGAACGTTTTTCCTTCAACGGGACTCCATCCGCACTTGCTCTTTATGCAGGCAGCATCGACAGTCCATGGCGACTCTGGGCGCACAATCACGAGGTCAGCCTTATAGCCCGGGCGAATGAATCCGCGGTCGCGCACGCCGAACAGCACAGCCGGATTGTGGCACATCAGCTGCACAAGACGCTCCAGCGTAAGCACGCCCTCGTCGACAAGTCCGAGCATTGCCACAAGCGAGAACTGCACCATGGGCATCCCCGACGCGGCGCGGCAGCAGCCTCCCTGCTTCTCGCTCAGCAGATGCGGCGCGTGGTCGGTGGCGATTATGTCCACAGTTCCGTCGGCAACGGCGCGGCGCAGGGCATCGCGGTCGGCAGCGGTCTTGATGGCTGGGTTTATCTTTATTCTTGCCCCGAGCGCGGCATGGTCACCGGCAGTAAACAGCAGATGTCCCGACACCGCCTCGGCGGTTATCTTCTTGTCTTTCAGATTTGTCACTCCGGCATTTGCCTGCCGTATCAGCTCCACTTCCTCAGCGGTTGACAGATGTGCCACATGCAGACGGGCATTGTGCCTCTGGGCAAGGCTCACGGCAAGGCGCGTACTCTCAATGCAAGCCTCAGCGCTGCGTATCTTGCAGTGCATCGACACATCGGGGTCGTCGCCACAGCAGGCTTTTGCCCTCGCCATGTTGGCATTGATTATTGCCGTGTCCTCGCAGTGCGCCATCACGGGCACGCCCATCTCAGCCACCGTCTTGAATATCGTGTTGAGCGACTGCTCCTTGTCCACCAGCATGTTGCCCGTGCTGGAGCCCATAAACAGTTTTATGCCCGGAATGCGGCTGGTGTCGAGCCTGCCGAACAGCTCCGCGTTGTCATTGGTGGCGCCAAAGAAGAACGAATAATTCACATGGCTCTTCCGGCGTGCCAGAGCAAACTTCTCATCCAAAGCCTCGGGCGATGTGGTCTGCGGCACACAGTTGGGCATGTCGAAATAGCTCGTCACTCCGCCTGCAGCCGACGCGGCGCTCTCGCTGCCGATATCTGCCTTGGCGGTAAGCCCGGGCTCGCGGAAATGCACGTGGTCGTCGATGACGCCAGGCAATACGAAACAACCCGTAGCGTCAATCAACTCTACGGGTATCTCATCGTTGCGGCGGCAAGCCGCCGACAAATCGCTGTCAAAAGAAACTTCCATGATGCAGTCGCCATCCACAAGGATGGAGCCCTTCATCACTCTGCCTTCATTCACTATGAAGGCATTCTGTATTAATGTTCTCATTTATTTTTTCTCAGAATTGTCCGCCTGCCCCTGAGGCACTCCAATCATTGGCGACGGCGTCTGGGCTGGAGCAGCCACAGCAGCAGTATCGGCAGGTGTTGTCTTAGCTGGAGCCGTTGGAGCCTGAGGAACGTCAAGCAGTCCCTGCTGCTGCGCCTCAATCTCACGAGCCGCCTTGCAATATTCACTCACATACGGATCGTTCTTGAAAGCATCCGTTGCCTTGCTGAGGATAAACTCCAGCTGAGGAGTGAGCACAGGATAGCGGAAACCGCTTGTCACCATCATAAACACACCAGGACCGAGGGCATTGTCGAAGTTTTCGGTGATAAAATCGGTGATGAGCTTATCCTCTTCCTTGGAAATCTTGTCAGCCTCGATGTTCAGCTGCTGCATGATGGTCTGCTCATCAATGCCGTCAAGCAGCATCTGGCTGTGCTTGTGGCTCAGCTCGTTGACCTGACTCTGCAGCTGCTTCTGCTTGTCGATGAATCCATAGAGTGTCTCGTTGAGCGGCGTACCGCTGACACGCTGCGAAGCATTGTCGATGCTTATCTTGATAGGACCTTCCTCAAGCACCAGCGGCATTTGCAGCCCGTCCATCACAAGCATCGCCATCTTCACGGTGTCAAGCACACCGTTGAACTGAAATTCTCCGTGCACAACCTCGCAGGAATCGATGTGCTTTGCCTCGCCGTCCTTTACAGCAGCAAGGAACAGCTTTGAGCCGTCGAGCGACGACACCGACGACGCGCCCTCTATTTTATATGATTTTGCACACGATGCAAACAGTGCCACAACAGCTATTGAGTATAGTATTTTATTCATTTGATTCAGAAATTTTTCACAAATTTACAACGTTATCTTGAAGTACGAAAATAAATTCATGCAATTTAGCAAAAAAGAGTGATATTTTACATTTTTTTTGTTTCCTGTTCCATTTCTGCACTTATTCTGTAGATTGTATACAGCTGTATGAGGGCAGCTATAAGCAGCGTCACAACCCAGTTGTTGTGGACATACTGAAGCCAAACCAGCAGGTCCAGTCCCATGAAGTCATAACTGCGGTCGGCAAACATCATTACTCCGGTAAACAGCAGCAAAACATCGCTCATAATCACGATACGGCGCAGACGGCGCACGGTGATGTTCGGACCGTCGTAGCTCTGACGCATCTGCATGGCTGCGTATGCCACCGCACCTATACTATATATATAAGGTGCAGCCCCAAGCCTCACTATATTCATGGCACTGCCTGCCACCATCATCACTGCACCGGCAATAAACATTGCGTTCTCAAATTTATTCAGCTGTCTCATTTTTGTTCTGTGCGCTTTCCAAATCAGTATTGAGTACAAAAATATCCTCATCTTCATGCTTCATGAAGTAACGCTCGCGGGCTATTTTCTCTACGGCACGAGGGTCACAGTCCATCTGCTTCAGTATGTTGGCATCGTGCTCATACCGTGCCACCTGTTCTGCTATCTCCGCCTCAAGGGCTTTTATCTCTGCACGGTTTCTCAGATGATTATAGAAACTGTTCTCACCCGCATATCCCACGTAGAAACCAGCAAGCACGGTCACAGTCACATATTTCAGCCACTTGACCCTGACAAATGCAAAAAGAATATTTTTGGCTCTGTTCATAACTATATTATTCATTTTTGAAATGCAAAGTTACGAATAAGTGAGAGCAGAACAATATATAAAGAACATTTTTTATATTTTTTTATCTTTATGCCATGACAGAAATATATTTTAGGATAAAAAATAAAGTATGTTAAGATACTTGCTTCAGCATAGCATCCTAACATACTTTTTCATAATTTATTTTGGGTAATATGCGGAATTAGAATCGTCCCGGACGGCCGAAGCCTCCGCCGCCCATGCCTCTTCTGCCTCCGAAGCCTCCCGGAGGTCCCATGCGCTCACCGCGACCGCGTCCGCCGCGGCTGTCCATACGTGCCTGCTTGCCTCCGAAGAGGTTCAGACGATAGATGACATGCAGCATGGCGTAAGAGTTCACCGAGTTGTATTCGGTATCGGTACGACGGTATGCGTCAATCATGCGGCTGAAGTTGCTCTTCTGCTTCAATATGTCGTAGAACTGCAGACTGAGTGTGAGCGCATTGCCTTTGAGCAGCGACTGGCTCAGCTGTGCATTCCATATCAGCTCGTTGGTGTTCATCGAGGCGTCTGAATATCCTCGGCGTGAGTTCATGTCGATATTCGTGGCGAGCATCATGTCCCACGGCATCTGCACGTTGGCTGAGGCTCCGTAAGAGAATTCCCATGTGTCGAGATTGCTCTGCGCCTTCAGCTCATTGGTGGAATGTGTGTAGTTGAGCGAACCGTTAAATTCAAACTCCAGCCAACTGTTGCGGTAGCTTGCAGCCAGGCGCTCGCCTATCGTCGACGACTTTGTAACGTTCTTGTCTGCCACAGCGCTCTTGTTCAGATTTATGAAACCAACATCGTGGCTGTAGCGCAGGTTTGTGAACGTGTTAACATTGAAATACCCCGTTGTGTCGATTGATGTGTTGAACATAAACGCACCGCTAACTCTCCAGTTGCCGTTGATGTTCTCGGGGCGCGAGAAACTTCCACCTGTCACTGGGTCATAGGTCACGCAGTTGCTTATACTGTTTCGCGTTGTCGAGAAATTGACGTGTGCCATGACAGCCTGCTGGCGCTTCTGGAAATAGTTGTTGTAGAACAGGCGGAAATTCTGTGTGAACGATGGTTTCAGTCCGCTGTTACCAGTAGTTATATCCAGAGGGTTGCTGTCATCGTAAACCTCAAGCAGGTCGGTCATCGACGGCTGTGAGGTGGTGCCGTTATAGTTGAAACGCAGCTGGCTCACCTTGCTGAACTTCCAGCGGAAGTCGGCGGTAGGCGTAACGTTGAACACATTGCGCTTCACCACGGTGTCCACTCCCTGATACTTATATTTGAAGTCGGTAGCCTGCGGCTGGAACTTCACACCAACATTAAAGTTGTATGCCTTGCGGATAATACGCAACTGAACCTCCATATCGTGTATATAGTTCTTATACTGCGAGAACTTGCTGAGGTTCTCGTCAAGATAGCTCTCTATCGGGTTAGGCAGTTTGTTGAGATAGTCATCCCAACCGCGGTATCTCGGTGTCATGCCATCAAAGAGCATCTCATTGCTGAAGTCGTAGGTTGAGCGGTCGCTCTTGGTGTACTTATACTGGAACTGATACGAGAACTGCAGGAAAGTGGCTTTCATTATCGGCTCGCTGTAGGTCACTCTTGCACGGTAGTTGTAATTCTTACTCGGAGTCACGTTATAGCGGTTGGTCTGATAGGTTGAGTCCATGGGCAGACCTGTGACGGGGTCAAGAATTGGCTGCCCCGTAATCGGGTCGAGCATGACCTTCTGGAAAAGCGTGGCATCATTGTTAGTCAGACTGTTGGAGCCTTTCTCCGTATATTGTGCGTTAACTCTCAGAGTAAGGTTACGCCCCATGTTGTTCAAACGTCGGTTGAACTGAAGCATTGCGCCAAAGTTCTTGGAGTCGCTGTACGACAGACTGCGGTTGTTGGTGAGGTTCACCTTGTTTTCCTTGTCAATGTCATCAATGTCGTTAAGCGGGTCCGACACATATTTATACGGGTCGTCATTAAATGTGGCACTGCGGCTGGTGTTCAGCCCGTCGGAAGTGGAAATGCTGAATGACGGACGGAACAGGATGTTCGTCATTGTGTCTGGCATCCACTCCAGGCGCATCTGTCCGTTCCACGAGTTGCTGCGACTGAAGTTCTGTCCTGTTCTGTTAGAGAACGAGCCGGTGGTGCTGATAAAGTTCTCGGTGGATGTTCTTGAGAACACATCGCCGTCGCTGTGATTCCAGCGCACGCTACCATTGAGAATCAACTTGTCCTTCTTCTCATAGTTCACGTTCACTCCAAGCATCTTGCTGGCATTGAGTCCGTTGCTGCGGCCGCCCCAACGTCCGCCGCCACCAGGGAAGCCCATGTCATTCACATTGTTTGCACTGCCGAAGCCCATCACCTTCAGCTTATCGTTGAAAGTTGCAGCCATGGCTCTCGATGCGTATCGGTCGCTTGTTCCGGCTGCGAGGTCGGCATTTCCGAAAAAGCCCTTGTTCATTCCCTTCTTTATACCGAAGTCGAGCACAGTCTCTTCCTCACCGTCATCAATGCCGCTCACTCGTGCAAGGTCACTCTTCTGGTCGTAACTTTTCACCTTCTCAATGATTGATGTAGGCAGGTTTTTCAGCGCGGTCTTTGTGTCGCCCACCATAAACTCCTTGCCTTCAACAAGTATCTTCTTCACCGTCTTGCCGTTCATGGTTATGGTTCCGTCATCGCTCACCTGAGCTCCCGGCAGACGCTTCACAAGTTCCTCCACCACACTGCCCTCGGGAGTCCTATAGGCCGAGGCATTATACATAAAGGTGTCTTCCTTCACTGTCACCTTCTTTGCCTGCCCCGTTGCCACCACGCCTTTCAGCATGATGGCGTCAGGCGTAAGTCCCATTGAGCCAAGCGTAACGTTGGCACCGTTTTTCACTGTCACGCTTTTCGTCAGCGTCTTATATCCCACACTGCTCACCTTCAGCACATACTGTCCGTTGGCAGGAGCGGTAAGCTTAAAGTTACCGTTCATGTCGGTGGTCACTCCCTTTACCTGTGTGCTGTCTTTCTTCAGCAGCTTCACTGTGGCTCCTATCATTTCCTCGCCACTGTTGTCATCCGTGATTTTTCCGCTTATGGTGCGCTGCGCACTGATGCCCATTGCCACCATAACCATAATCATTGCAAGTACAATACGTTTCATTTACTTGTTGTTTATCTGTTTTTTTATTTTCTAATTTCAAAAATCAAACTATCCTTTATGACACATTTTTATATTATTTGTTTAATATTGCAATAAAAAAAACAGCTTTTATTCTGCTGTTTTTTTAGCATTTTATCAGGTATTAACAGTTTTTTGAGTTTTGAATTACGGTTTGCACAGCGCCACACACACTCTGTCCTGAAAGTTACGGCCATTGTTGTTATGCATCACTCCCTGATTGATGATGCAGAAGCACAGCAGGTGTCCGTTGGCAGCTATACAATATCCGGCAAGCGATGAGATACCAGTAAGTGTTCCTGTCTTCGCCCTCACATTGCCGGCTGCAAAAGTACCGCGCATACGCTTCTTAAGAGTGCCGTCCTCACCGGCTATCGGCATAGCCTCATACAGATGGTTGAAAATGGTGCTGTTGTTGTAGGCATAGCGCAACAGCGCCACCTGCAGCTCAGGCGATACATAATTATATAATGATAGTCCCGAACCGTCGGCAACCTTATAGCGCGAAGGGATAAGTCCTATTTTTTTTATTAGTCTCGCTATGTGCTGACGTGCATAGCTGGCTGTGGCTGGACGATTGCCGCCAAACGCCGCCAACTGATAAAACATTGCCTCGGCATACAGGTTGTTGCTGTCTTTCATCATCTTCATAAGTATCTGGTCAAGACTGTGCGAACGGGTGCAGATAATGCTTGCGCCATTGGGCAGACTGCCTTCAGTCACCTCTGCCTCAACCACCACGCCGCTGTTGCGCAGCAGCTCAACAAAACGCTCAACAAACACATCCTTCCTCGACACAAGCAGCGGAGTGAGCACCGGGTTGTCATCGTCCCAGCACCAGCCTTCGCCCAGACGGTCGGCATCCTTAAAGCTCAAGTCGGCAACAATCCTCCCCCTTATGGTGTCAGCACCCAACTGTACCACGCTCTCCACAAAGGCACGCATGTCGTCGCTGCCGAAACTCGGGTCCATGCCGCCCACACAGTAAAGGTCGCCATCAAACACATTGCCGATTATGCCGCCCCTATAATATAAAGAGGTGTTAAACTGATAAGAACCGCCAAGTTTCTCTATCGCCGCTATCGCAGTGATGTTCTTCATTGTGCTGGCTGGGCGCATCAGCTGCCGCTCATTCTTGCGGTATATCACACTGTCGGCAGTAAGGTCGTAGACCATCATTCCCACTTGTGATGTCTCAAACATCCTGTGTTCCAACAGCTTGTCTATCCTCGCCACCACATTCTCCGGCCACGCCATCTCCGCACTGCCTACAATGGTGTCGCCCATAAGTGAGTCTACAGACACCGAATCCTCATTGACGGTGTAAACGGCAAGCGGCTCGTCCTCGTCCACAACCTGGGCAAAGACAAACAGTGGAAGCATTGATAATATCAGCGAAAGTATTGTTTTGTTCATTGCGAAAATGTGACAAAATACAGCGGCATGACCATTTTACGCCATGCCGCTGCCATATAATACAATATCATTTATTACATTGCAAAGGCGTTGAAACCGCCGTCGACAACTGCCACTGTGCCGGTGACAAACTTGGCGGCATCGCTCATGAGATAGTGGATAGTGCCACACAGCTCATCGGGATCGCCCATACGGCCGAAAGGTGTCTGACGTATCACGTCCTGTCCACGCTGGGTATATGTGCCGTCTGGATTAGTGAGCAGCGCACGGTTCTGCTCGGTGATGAAGAAACCTGGTGCAATGGCGTTCACACGGATGCCCTCGCCAAACTTCTTGGCACACTCAGTAGCCATAAATGCAGTGAAGTTGCTGATACCTGCCTTTGCGGCGGCATATCCGCACACACGGGTCATGGGACGGAAGGCAGCCATCGACGAGAAGTTGATGATTGAGCCCTTGCCTGCCTCAACCATTGGCTTTAGAAACACCTGAGTAGGAATCACCGTACCGGTGAGGTTGAGGTTAAGCACCTTCTGGAACTCCTCTGTCCTCAGGTCGAAGAATGTCTGGTCGGGAGAGATGACTGCACCTGCCATGTTGCCGCCGGCAGCATTGAGCAGGGTGTCCACCTTGCCGTACTTGGCTATGATGTCATCGCAGTTCTTCTGCACCACCTCCTGATTCATCACGTCAGTCTGCATAAACTCACAGACACCGCCCTCAGCACAGATGTCGGCGGCTATCTTCTCGCCTACTTCTGCCTTGCGGCCAAGAATCACAACATTGGCACCCTCAAGCGCCAGATACTTTGCTATGGAACGGCCCAAAACGCCTGTTCCGCCTGTGATTACAACCACGTAATCACGTATGTCAAACAATTTATTCATAATCCTATATTTATAATTCAAAATTGACTTCATCGAACTTCGTTTCATAATGCATAATTCATAATTACTGCGCCGAAATTCGTAATTCATTAATTGACTTCGTCGAACGTTGTTTCTTAATCGACTTTAACCGACAATTCGTAATTCGTAATTCAAAATTCGTAATTACTCAAAGAATCCCGGCTGCTTATACTCAATGCCAAGCTCCTTGTCCACAGTGGCAAGTATTCCCTGCACCTGTCCCATTGCGAACATTCTTCCAAGGAAAGTATATCCTGCATTATGTCCATGACTCGACTCATCCATGATGCCTCCCGGCTGGTCGGTGAAAGTCATGCCATGGTCAACACGCATCGGCAGCTGCGGATTCTCTTTCTCGAATATTCTCGCCAGTTCCACCAGGTCGGCACGTCCGCCAAGATGGCTTGCCTCCGTAAAGTCGCCGTTGGGGAAGATATGGCAAGAGCGCAGATGAACGAAATGAGTACGCGGGGCAAACTTGCGTGCCATCTCCACCACATCGTTATAGGCACCTGCCGACAGCGACCCTGCGCAGAATGTCAAGCCGTTGTGCTTGTTGGGCACAGCATCAAGGAACCACTGTATGTCTTCCTCTGTACGCACAATGCGCGGCAGTCCGAGAATCTCAATTGGCGGGTCATCGGGATGCACACACATGTTCATGTCACACTCCTCGCAAACAGGCATGATTGCCTCAAGGAAGTACTTCATATTCTCACGCAGCTGTTTTTTGTCTATACCTTTATATAAATCAAGGAACTCGCGGAATTTCTGAACCGGTGCCTCGTCGTTCTCACTGAAATTGCCGCTCACAAAACCCTGAGTCTTGATTACTATGTTCTCCACCAGTTGGTGGTCTTTCTCCGGGGTCATGGTCTTTGCCAGCTCGTCGCATTCAGCCAAAACGTCACGGTCCTCGCCCACCCCGTCAGGGAAACGGAATGCAGCCCACTCCTCACGTGCTCCCTCGCGCTTCAATATATATATGTCGAAGTATGCAAACTCGGCATAGTTGAAATAGAGGTTTGTAGAACCGTTGGGATTGGCGTGCATCAAGTCGGTGCGTGCCCAGTCGAGCACTGGCATAAAGTTGTAGCAAATGGTATGTATGCCCTCAGCCGACAGATTGCGCAGGCTCTCCTTATATACCTCAATCTGACGGTCACGGTCGGGACCGCCATATTTGATTGTCTCCACCACCGGCAGCGACTCAACCACGCTCCAGCGCATTCCGTAACTCTCGATATACTCACGCAGGTCACGGATCTTCTCACGTGTCCACACCTCGCCCAATGGCACATCGTGCAGAGCAGTGACAATGCCCTCCACACCTATCTCACGCAGCATGGCAAGAGTTATCTTGTCGTTCTTGCCAAACCATCTCCATGTTCTTTCCATATTTCTAAAAAGATTATGTTTTAATTTAGTTTTACCATATATTGCCTTATTCAACCGCAAAGTTACACTATTTTTTCCAAAATGCCGCATTTTTTGCACACATTATCATATTATTTAACATAAAGGATGTGCCCTGCACTGTTAAAATATATAAAGAACCACACTACACATTTTATCGCAGAACACATCGAAACAGAATCATAAATGTAGGAAATAGAATTGTAAATATAGGAAATAAAATCGTAAATGTAGGAAATAGAATCGTAAATGTAGGAAATAGAATCGTAAACTGCTGAACACGAATATAAGTTACTAGTAACTCTCGCTCAACAAAAAATATTAAAATTTCATTTTATATTTTGTTTTGTGCTCACTTATTCGTACCTTTGTCCTCAAATCAGCACTAACCTCCTGAATGTCAATGAACATCAAGCAAACCATATTCCAGCATTACCCAGCCCTGCCTGTGGCGGTGAGCATAATCATCGGCATAATGGCTGGCGGACAAATTCACAGTGAAATGGCATGGATGGCACTTACGCTGGCGACTACGGCTATAGCAGCACTCACAGGCAGACATCCTAAATGTCAGTCTACAGCCGTTCTTTTAGGCTTTATGTCATTAGGAGCATTCCTTGCAGTATGGCAGGAGAGAAATGTGGCGGTAATGCTGCCGGAGAAAGCAATTACATACGATGCTGTGGTGACATCGGAGGCAAAGGAGCATGCAAAGACATGGAGCGCCGACATCATGATTACGTCTGGAATTATGAAAGGCAAAATAGTAAAGGCATTTTTCTTGAAAAAAAATACGAGCCCACCACTGCCGACATTACGCCTGCACGCAGCATCTACAATGACCATGCCGCAGCGCAAGCCAGGCGAGCCCTTCGACTACGGCAAATATCTCCTGCGTCACGGAACATCGGCAACAACGTTTATACCACCATGGAAATGCAGACTCAACGGTTTCGGTACCGAAGAATTGCCGGTGACCACCGCCGTGACGGCAAAGCTAAGACTGATACGGCTGATGTTGATAAAACAAATAGGCGGTTGGGGAATGGATGCAGACACAGAGTCGCTCATTGCAGGCGTGGCGATGGGACAGAAAAGCAGCATATCCCCCACCCTGCGCAATGCTTATTCACAGGCTGGCGCAGCCCACGTGCTGGCTCTATCGGGACTGCACCTCGGCATCATCTGGGCAGTGCTTGGAGTGTTCTGCATAGGACGTTGGCGCACACCGTTCACAATGCTTATGATTTCCACAATATGGGCATACGTGCTCTTTGCCGCCATGCCCCCATCGGCAGTAAGGGCTGCCATAATGCTTACTCTCATGTCAGTGGCAACACTCACCGGCAGGCAGGGGGCATCGCTCAACACTCTTGCCTTTGCAGCCATAGCAATACTGCTGTTTTCACCGTCAAGCATCTATGACCTCGGCTTCCAGCTGTCATTCACGGCAGTGGCATTCATCGTAGTGTTTACTAATCCTGTCATGAATTTCCTGCCGTTACAGTGGCGCATTGCACACCCATGGGTAACCCGGCTTGTAAGCATGATAACAGTTTCATCCGTTGCAAACCTCGGCACTCTGCCATTAGTTGCGCTCCACTTCTCACGCATACCTATATATATTATAGCAACAAATCTTGTGGCGATTCCTCTCATCACCGTCCTCCTATGGATGTTTGCCATATCAATGTTCATCATGGCAGCAGGCTCTCCTGCAATACTGCTGACTCCAGCCACAGCCATACTCAACATCACCGCCAAAGCACTCAACTTATCGATGACTGCCATAGCCTCACTGCCCTGTTCCTCAATATCCATCCATATTTCCGCCATGCAGGCTGTCATTCTCTATATAGCAATAATTTCACTGCTGTGGGCAGCTACGATAATCGCAGGAAACAAACATGAACGAAAGATAACGTAACTCGCATAAAAAAGATTAAAAGATGTCATAATATTTTGCAATACAGAGAAAAAAGGGTATTTTTGCAAAAAATTGAGAATATGGAAAAATTAATTCGATTTGACTGGGCTATAAAGCGCCTGTTGCGCAACAAGGCTAACCATGAGGTGATTGAGGGGTTATTGGAGTCGCTCCTGGGTGAAAAGTTCACGATTGAGGAGTTTCTTGAGTCGGAGAGCAACATGGACTCAGAAACCGACAAGTTCAACCGCGTAGACATACTTGCCAAAGACACAAAAGGGCAACTGTTTATTTTTGAAATCCAGAACGACCGTGAACTCTCCTATTTCCACCGCATACTCTACGGCACGTCAAAGGTCATTACACAATACATGCAGCTCGGCCAGGACTACAGCAATGTCAAAAAGATATACTCCATCAACATCGTGTACTTCGACCTGTGGCAGGGCAAGGACTATGTGTACAGGGGAAGCACGGAGTTCAGGGGCTTGCACGATGACAACGACGTGCTGAAGCTGTCGCCGCGCCAGAACGAGAAATTCTTCGGCAACAGAAAGGCTGGCAAGGCTGTAAGCGACATTTTCCCGATTTACTATCTGTTCCAAGTGAACAATTTCGACAAGGTTGCAACTACTCCGCTCGACGAATGGATTGAATTTTTGAAAACCGACGAGGTGAAATCATCAGCAAAGGCGCCGGGACTGGCAAAAGTGCGTGAGTGTATGCGCTACGACTCGCTTACAGATGAGGAAAAGCGTGCATACGACAGGCATTTGGAGTCTGTTATGTATCAACGCAGCGTGATTGAGACGGGAATAGATGAAGGGCTTGAAGAAGGACTAAAAAAAGGCAGAGAAGAAGGTCTTAAAAAAGGCAGAGAAGAAGGAGATAAAACAGCGCGTCTTTCAATCGCTCAGACAATGAAGAAAGCAGGGATGTCACCACAGCAGATTGCAGACATGACAAGCCTGCCATTAGAAGAAATAAAAAATATACCTCTATGAAGAAGAACTTAACAGCAATAATTTCCGCAGCAATACTTGTCAGCAGCTGTGCGTCATCGCAGTACCACACTGGCAACGGTGCGGTCACGGGAGCATATCTCGGGTCAATACTTGGCTCGGCAATAGGAGGAATTAACGGCGGTTACCGCGGAAGCGACATTGGTACAATTGTTGGCATGGCAGGCGGAGCCATTGTGGGTGCAGCAATCGGCTCGGCAGCCGACAAGGCTGACCAAAGGGAATATGAAGACCACAAGCGGCGCACTCTTGAGCGACGAGACGCTGACCGCGGCAGAGACTATTCTGTTTCCGGATATTCCAGCAATGAAGTATATGTTGACCCCACAAACAGTGGCGATGACCGCATTGTGTTTGAGGACGAGACACCTGAAAACAACAATACCACGCACACACCTGAAAACAACACAGTGCGTATGTCAACCAATAACGGCAGAGAGGTCAGCATCGATAACCTGTCTCACCGACAAGACACAAAGCACAACTGCGTTGAGATACGAAACGTAACCGTTACCGATCAAAACGGCGACGGAATGCTTGGCAGAAAAGAGGTTTGCCGGGTGTCGTTCGAGATTATGAACAAGGGACGGCACACAATACACAACATTACTCCCGACATTGTGGAAATGAGCAACAACAGTCACATTTTCATTTCACAGGGTATAACGGTGGAAAGCATTGGTGCAGGCAACGGTGTGAGATATACAGCATCTGTGGTTTCCGACAACAGGATAAAGGACGGCACAATTGTACTGAAGCTGTCTGCAAAAAACAGCAACACTGTTCTTGCCGAGCATACGCTTAGAATAAAAACTACTAAAATCCGATGAGAAATTAAGAAATTTACTTCTATATCTATTTCGGCTCTGTAACCTTGCGTTTCGGAGCCATTTTTTTAGGTTTGACAGAATGCATTTCCTTCAGTCTTTCATAATCATGCCAAATGGGCACACTGTCGTTACCTCCCTCGTTAACTTCAAAATCAATCTCAGGCAGCAGCTTCGCTTTCTCCGGACGGAACGGAATAACCACGTTGCTTGCCGGCTCCACCAGCACAGAGGCAACGCCCTGTGACAGCATTCCAAGTTCCTTGGCAGCGGCGTATGACAAATCGATAACTCGCCCGCGTCCAAACGGACCGCGGTCTATAACCCTTACAATAGTCCACTTGTTGTTCACAAGATTAGTGACTTTCAGCATTGTGCCGAAAGGATAAGTGCGGTGGGCACACACAAGACTATCGTTATTCAATCGCTCGCCGCTACTTGTGCGTGCACCATTAGCTCGTTTTGAATAATAAGACGCCTTGCCTCTCTGCTGCTGCGCATACGAATGGGAAATGAAGAATGAAGAATGAAGAAACATAAGTTCGACGAAGTCAATGAAGAATCTTTGGTATAGAATGAAGAATGAAGAATCCTTGATACTGAATCCTTAATCCTCAATCCAAATTTATAAAATCGGTTTCCTCTTCGGTCGCCGCTCGTTGATTCTTCATTCTTCATTGACTTCGTCGAACTTACGTTTCTTCATTCTTCATTTAAAAATCACACCACTCCCTGTGCCATCATAGCGTTGGCAACCTTCATGAATCCTGCAATGTTTGCCCCCTTCACGTAGTCGATATAACCGTTAGGCTGCTTGCCGTATTTCACGCACTGCTCATGTATTGAGTGCATGATGTGATGCAGTTTCTCGTCTACTTCTGCCTCGCTCCATGTCAGACGCATTGAGTTCTGAGTCATCTCAAGTCCCGATGTAGCCACACCTCCGGCATTCACAGCCTTACCGGGCGCAAACAGCATCTCTGCCTCGATAAACTTGTCGACAGCCTCGGCTGTGCATCCCATGTTGCTCACCTCAGCCACACACAAGGGCTTGTTTGCCAACAGCATGTCGGCATCTTCGCCGCTCACCTCATTCTGGGTGGCACAAGGCAGTGCTATGTCACACTTCACCTCCCACGGCTTCTTGCCCGGATAGAAGGTTGCCTCGGGGAACTCCTCAGCATACGGAGCACAGACATCGTTGCCGCTGGCACGCAGCTCAAGCATATAGTCTATCTTCTCGCCGCTGATTCCCTCAGGGTCGTAGATATATCCGTCAGGACCTGATATTGTTATCACCTTTGCCCCCAGTTCGGTAGCCTTCTTGGCGGCACCCCAGGCAACGTTTCCGAATCCGCTTATAGCCACGGTCTTGCCCTTGATATCAATGCCATGGGTCTGAAGCATCTCGTTCACAAAATACAATGCACCAAATCCTGTAGCCTCAGGACGGATGCGGCTGCCGCCCCACTCCAGTCCCTTGCCTGTGAGCACTCCGTTCCACTTGTGGGTGAGCTTCTT
>JAGAPI010000129.1 GCA_017623335.1 Prevotella sp. | reverse complement strand
TTGATACATGCCCCAGAAATAGTATATTTTAAGTGTTTCGCCGTCAATTACATATTTGATTCCGAGCATGCAGAAGATGATGCCTGCAAGCACAATTAGCATCGTTGAGGCATATGCAAGTATTGCCTCGCTTGGCATGAACATTACGGGCACAAACAATACTGCGGCAATAGCTCCCGTCAGCGACAGGCTGATTCTTGTTCTATATGTTTTCATAATTACTTGATTTATATGTGAAGTTCTACATCTTTGCCGAATGGGGCGAGCGACAGCCCTGCCATCTTGAAGTGTTGCTTGGCAAATGGGATACCGATGATGGTGATAAAGAGTAGCACTCCGAAGAATACGTGCATCAGCCACGCCCACAAGCCGCCGAAGACGAGCCAGAGAATGTTCAGCGGAATACGGATGCAGCCTGTAGGACTGTCTGTGCTCCTAACCTCTGCTCCGAAAGGCCAAAGGCAGAGCAGTCCAATCTTGAATGTCTGCAATGCCACAGGGATGCCGATGATGGTGATTGCCATTGCCAGACTTCCTGTGAAATAACCTATGGCTGCTTCGAGTCCTCCGAAGAGCCACCACAACAAATTTCCTATTATACGCATGTCTTACTCTCCTTTTATTTGTTTCAATATTTTGCCATCTTTGTCATAGTCTTTGCAAAGATACTTTTTTTGTTTCTGAACATCAAACCTTTTGTATGGAAATCTGCCACTTATTCTCACTTTTGTCCATGCAGTGTCTCCGGCAATGCGATTTCGGGAATGATGCAATCCTCGTCTTTCGGGTTGCTGTTATCAAAGAACATACAGTAGTAGACGGGAAGGTAGGTGATGCCGGAATCCTTATACACCTGCTGCCCGTTGCTGAACACCACGGCTTCGTGGATGTTGTAGTCGGGGGTGGCGAGGAAATGGTTCAACGCACTGTGCGTGCGGTAGTCCTTGCCCGATTTAACTTCGATGGGAAGAACGGTCAGCCTATCGAAGTCATCGATGATGTAATCCACTTCTCCCTTCTGCTTGTTGTCGTAGTAGTGCAGCGCGAATCCGTGGGCGTGCAACTCCTGCGCTACAACCGACTCGTAGACGGCGCCAAGGTTGATGCTGCTCTCATCGCCCATCACAGCATTTATGTTTGTGCCGTAGAGCAGATTGGTGAGAATGCCCACATCACTCATGTACAGCTTCAGAAGGTTTTTGCTCTCAGACTCTGCCAGCGGAAAGCTTGGCTTGCTGATTGCCTGTACCTGCAGGGCAATGCCCGAGTTGGTGAGATACTCAAACTCTTCGGCATAGTCGTTGAATTGCCTGTGCCCCCTGCGGTCCTCGATGTCCTTTACGATGATGCGCTTCTTCTTATTCTCCATGTTTGATGGAATCATGTCGTAAATCTTGCGTATCACCAGCTTGCGGCTCTCGTCATATTGCGAGGCGTCAATCCTGTAGAGCGCATGGATGTCACGCTGTATGCGGCGCACCTGGGCAATGTTTCTTGTTTCGATGAACTTGTTTATCGCGTCGGGCATTCCTCCAACCAGCAGGTAAATCTTGAATTGCTGCAGCATGTAGCCGTGCATTGAGTCGTTGAGCGGCTGCCGCGCCATGAAGCTGTCGCGTATGCCGTCAATCGTCGTCTGTCCGCAACCCATCGCCCATAAGAATTCCTCAAAGTCCAACGGAAACATTTGCTCGATGGCAATGCTGCCTATTGGCACCGACGGGGTCTGTGCCAACGCCACGCCCAACTGTGAGCCACTGGCGATGTAGCGGTATTTCCCGTCTTCATTTAGAAATTTCAGCATCGTTATAAGGTGCGGATAGCTTTGAATCTCGTCAAGGAATATTATTGTGTCCTCTTTTGTGCCAAGCCTGTTGCCGGCGATGGCACCCAATTGCAGATATAAATCCTCCTTGCTTTTCACCGTGGCAAACAGCTGCTGTCCTTCAGCGTCCGCCTTCAGGTTTATCTCGATGTAATTCTTGAACAGCTTCTTGCAGACGTGCCTTATGATATACGACTTGCCTATCTGCCTGGCACCATTGACAAGCATGATTTTCCGGGGCTCTCTCTTCAGAAATTCCTCTATTCTTTGTGTAAACTTACGTACCAGCATCGTTTTCTCTCCTTAACTACGTGATGCAAAGGTACATAAATTTTTCTAAACAACAAAAAAAACAGGAGTAATTCTGCATTTTTGAGAATTATTCCGTGTTTTTAGGGTGTATTTTTGAGAATTATTCCGTGTTTTTGAAGGTCATTTTTGAGAATTATTCCATAAATCTTTTGTCTGTAATCTTTCATTTTGACCTTAATATTTATTTTTTCACTAAATTTTTCGTGTGTTTTTTCTATAGTCCAACCCAATAAGGGATATTATGCTGACGCTCAGGTTATTAAGCATTTTCATAGTCCAACCCAAGTCCAACCCTGCCCCAACCCGCGACATCTGTTTTTGTGTTTTATCAGTGAAATGTGGAATATAATATGCTGAATGTGGGTTTTACAGCTGTAATTCGGCGATTTAGAAATTTATTTCGCTTGTTTGTGACCTAATCACCAAGGTGATTAGCCTCTGAAATCATCATATTTTATACCATAAAAACATTAAGCGGTTTCAAAAGCATCAGAAATCGGAAGAAAATACTATTTTGGGTTGGGGCAGGGTTGGACTTGGGTTGGACATGGGTTGGACTATGAAATAATACATGTGTCTTTAAATCAGAATGTTATCTGCTGGGTTGGACTATAAGCAAAAATACCTATGTTTATTTATAGTAAGTATAAGACATATAGTTTTAGTAGTTTCATTTGGTGACGTGAAAAAAAAGTTGTATTTTTGCAGAAATCATATAAGGAAAGGATAGATTTGAAGTGAAAAATATGACACTGAAGGAATTTCTTGACAGCTGGCACGATGGCGGTGCCACGATAAGAGTGAAGACAAGCGGCAGCACGGGAATGCCGAAAGAGATGGAGGTGGAGAAGAAAAGGATGCTGGCATCGGCACGGGTAACCTGCGATTTCTTGGGATTGCGGCAGGGAGACACGGCGCTGCTGTGTATGTCGTTGGATTATATTGCCGGGAAGATGATGGTGGTGAGAAGCATTGAGCACGGTTTGAGGCTCATGACTGTGGAGCCGAGCGGTCACCCGATGAAGGGACTCACCGAGGCTGCCGACCTTGTGGCGATGGTACCCATGCAGGTGTATAACACGCTGCAGGTGGAGAGCGAGCGCAGGCTGCTGATGCAGTCGAAGCATCTGCTTATTGGCGGCGGGGCGATAGACAAGGAACTGGAGGCAGCGCTGAGGGATTTTCCCAATGCCGTGTGGAGCACCTACGGCATGACGGAGACTTTGAGCCACATTGCGCTGCGGAGGATTAACGGCAAGGAGGCAAGCCCGTGGTATATGCCGTTCGACACGGTGGAGGTGAGACAGAATGCAGACGGTTGTCTTGTGATTGACGCTCCCGGGATATGCAGCGAAACGCTGACTACAAACGATATTGTGGAGATGCACGCCGACGGCAGGCGCTTCAGGATAGTTGGCAGGAAGGATAATGTGATATGCAGCGGCGGTGTGAAGATACAGATAGAAGAGGTGGAGGCGCGGCTGAAGGGGCATGTGGATGTGCCGTTTGTCGTTACCAAATGCCGAGATGAGAAATTTGGCGAGGCTGTGGTGATGCTGTATGAGGGTGGCGAACAGAGTTTCGCCACAACGGTGGCTGGCGGCAACGGTAACGGCGCAGACCGTTGCAGTCTGCGCCGTGTGGCTGAGAGAGTGCTGCCGCGCTACTGGCAGCCGAAGTATTATTTTGCCGTGGATTGTCTGCCCTTGACCGGGACGGGCAAGCCTGCCCGCAAGCAAGCGGAGCTGCTGGCTGAATCAGCGAGGCTCAATGTCGGCGAAGATGCCGCTGCGCACTGACTTGCCCGTGCTGCGTGTCGGGCTGTAGGAACGCCAGCCGTTGTAGTTGAAGTTGCCGTCGTAGTAGAGGTCGAACTTAATGTCGCGGTTGGTGCCGTCATCCATATATCCGCTGAAACGGCTGTTGCTTATGCGGTAGTCG
>JAGAPI010000128.1 GCA_017623335.1 Prevotella sp. | reverse complement strand
CAACCAGAAGGAGGAAAGCTCGATATTCATCACCGAGGGTGACTCGGCAAGCGGAAGTATCACAAAGAGCCGCGACGTGAACACTCAGGCGGTGTTCTCATTGAGAGGAAAGCCGCTCAACTCGTTCGGGCTCACAAAGAAGGTGGTGTATGAGAACGAGGAATTCAATCTGCTGCAGGCTGCGCTCGACATTGAGGACGGACTCGACTCGCTGAGATACAACAAGGTGATTGTCGCCACCGATGCCGATGTGGACGGCATGCACATCCGTCTGCTCATAATCACGTTCTTCCTGCAGTTCTTCCCCGACCTTATAAAGAAAGGGCATGTGTATGTGTTGCAGACACCGCTGTTCCGCGTACGCAACAAGCGCACCAAGATAAAGAACCGCAAGGTGATAGCCGATGCCGACGTTAGGGCGGCGGAGAGCAAGCAGAAAAAGAGCGACTTCATAACGCGCTACTGTTACAGCGAGGAGGAGCGTGTGAAGGCTATCAACGAACTTGGACCGCAGCCAGAGATTACCCGGTTCAAAGGTTTGGGAGAGATTTCGCCTGAGGAGTTTGCAGGCTTCATCGGACCAGATATGCGTTTGGAGCAGGTGACGCTGCAGAAGACCGACCAGGTGGGAAAGCTTCTGGAATACTATATGGGAAAGAACACCATGGAACGCCAGAATTTCATCATCGACAATCTGGTGGTTGAGGAGGACAAACCCGAAGAGGACTTGGAATAAACTATATAAAATAAGGATAAACACACATATATTATAGATAAGGTATACAAATGAAAGCATCATATTATATAAAAGGTGTAAGACTGCTGTGTGCGGCAATGCTGCTGATAGGGGGCTTCGCCTGTCTGCCGGCAAATGCGCAGCGGCTTGACGAGAATGCCATGCGCAAGGTGCAGATAGCCCAGATGGCTATCGCGAGCCTGTATGTAGACACTGTCGACGAGGGAAAGGTGGCGGAGGATGCCATAAGGGGAATGCTGGAAAAGCTGGACCCGCACTCAAGCTATGCCACCCCCAAGGAGGTGAAGGAAATGAATGAGCCGCTTGCCGGCAATTTCGAGGGCATCGGCGTGCAGTTTAATATGGCAGACGACACACTGCTCGTGATACAGCCTGTGACCAACGGCCCGTCGGAGAAGGTGGGCATTGTTGCCGGCGACCGCATTGTGAATGTCAACGACACCGCCATTGCCGGTGTGAAGATGAGTAAGGAGGAGATTATGCGCCGCCTGCGCGGACCTAAGGGCACAAAGGTTAAGCTTGGCATTGTGCGCCGGGGAATAAAGGATATTATCTATTTCACCGTGACCCGCGACAAGATACCCGTAAACACCATAGATGCCGTGTATATGATCCGTCCCGGTGTGGGCTATGTGCGCATAGGCAGTTTCGGCGCCACCACGCATAAGGAGTTTGTTACAGCTGTCAAGCAGTTGAAGGAAGAGGGCATGAAAGACCTTGTGCTCGACCTTCAGGACAATGGCGGAGGATATCTTCAGGCAGCCGTCGATATAAGCAACGAATTCCTGCAGCGTGGCGACATGATAGTCTATACCAAAGGACGCAGTACAACTGGCTACGACTATGTGGCAAAAGGCAACGGAATGCTCATGGACGGCAAGGTGGTGGTGCTCATCAATGAGTTTTCCGCATCGGCAGCCGAGATTGTCACTGGAGCCATACAGGACCAGGACCGTGGAATTGTGGTAGGGCGCCGCTCGTTTGGCAAGGGACTTGTGCAGCGTCCCATCGACTTGCCTGACGGCTCGATGATACGTCTCACCATTGCACATTATTATACTCCTGCAGGCCGCTGCATCCAGAAACCGTATGAGAAGGGAAAGATGACCGACTATGCCATGGATGTGAACAACCGTCTGAAGCACGGCGAGCTGATGAGTGCCGACAGCATACACTTT
>JAGAPI010000127.1 GCA_017623335.1 Prevotella sp. | reverse complement strand
TTGGTGGAAGAAGGCAGGCATGAACTGGAACCCGTGGATATGCTCCAACTGGCTGACATGTATTCTTATGTGTGAGAGCGACCGCGACAAGCAGATAGAGGGAGTGAGCCAGGTGGCAAAGGCTATGGAGGCATTCATTGCAGCCTATCCTGATGACGGCGGTTGCGATGAAGGCACAGGATACTGGGACCGCGCAGCAGCATCGCTCTATGAATGTATGCGTCTTATGAGGATTGCAACCGACAAAAAGGCAGACATGATGACACCCAAAGTTGAAAGGATGATGGACTATATATATAAGATGTATATAGGCAACGGATATTGTGTGAACTTCGCTGATGCACATGAAAACAAGATGCAGGCACAGCCTAACATTATTGTTCCAATGGCTTTGGACACCAATAACCAGATGATGCGCGACCTTGCCGCACATTCTGCCGCAGAGAATAATCTTTTTACAAACCCTGCACCTGTTTATGACCATAGCGGTAATTTCCCAGCCTTGGGTCGTGAGCTTTTCATGCTCAGACAAATATCCGAGGCAATGGCTATTGTTCCCAATGAGCCTAATATAAAAGATGTTTGGTTGCCCAACCTGCAGATAATGACAGCACGGAGAGGCGAAATGTATGTGGCAGTGAAGGGAGGAAACAACGGAGAGAGCCACAATCACAACGATGTGGGAAACTTCATTGTGTATGCCAATGGACAGCCATTAATTATTGATTTGGGGGTTGGCGAATACACCTCAGCCACATTCGGCAAGGACCGCTATTCCATTTGGACCATGCAGTCGGCATACCACAATCTGCCTGTCGTAAACGGCGTGCTACAGAAGGACGGAAAGCAGTATGCCGCAAGGCTTATCAATCGCAGCAACGGCAGACTGACTCTTGACATTGCCGGGGCTTATCCCGAGGAGGCTGCTGTCAGGTCGTGGCGGCGGACGGTGGGCATAAGCAACAAGGCGGTGGAAGTGAGCGATGACTATTGTCTTTCAGAGTACAAGACTCCATCGCAGATAGTGCTCATGACCACGGTGCGCCCTGTTGTCGCAAAACCAGGGCTCATCACCCTTGGCAACTATGGCATAGAGTATAGTCCGGCGCAGCTGAGTCCCGGGATTGAGGACGTGAGCGGCAAGATGGATGCCCTGCTCCGTGGAGTGTGGGGGCAGGAGATGTACCGTATTGTGCTGACGGTGAGACAGAACAAAATTAAGGATACGATAAAGTATCGAATAGCGAAAATGAAATAGAGAAAATCTTGAAAGTATTTAAACTATGATAAAGAACTAAAAGTTTATAGTATATGAAAAAAGTATTATTTATTTTGATGGCTGCTATCATGCCGTCAACGGCGGTTTTCGCCCAAAATCAGACAGTAAGCAGTCCTGACGAAAAACTAAAAGTAACTGTTGGGCTTGACCAGTCGGGAACTGTGGTTTATGATGCCGTTTACAACGGCAAGACCATACTGGAAAAATCCCCGTTGGGACTCGTCACTAACATCAGTGACTTCAGCAAAGGACTGACTCTTGCCGACGCTCAAAAGACAACTGTCAGCAAGGAGTACGGGCAGAGCCGCATAAAGCAAAGCCATATTGATTACAATGCGAATGGATTGACAAACACCTATGTTACAGATAAGAAAGAAAAAATCAGCATTGTCTTTCAAGTAAGCAACAACAATATTGCAATAAAGTATTTGCTCCCTAAAAACGGAGAGGCAGCATGCTGCGTGATTCAAAAAGAGATGACAGGATTCAAATTCCCGTCTTTCACCACTACATTTCTTAGTCCGCAAGCTACTCCTA
The DNA here is from genome assembly GCA_017623335.1 of Prevotella sp. Next base: position 2,738 of record JAGAPI010000127.1, on the reverse strand, counting down.
TGATAGGATGGAAACGGTCAAAACCCAGTTATGAGGAAGAATATGTTCCAGATGAGCCTGTGGGCACCAAATCCAAGTACGGAGTGGGCTACACTTTCCCGGGATTGTTCCATGTAGGAGACAATGGCTGGGCATTGGTTTCCGAGACAGGTGTGAGCAGTCTGTATTGCGCATCCAAACTGAGCGAGGGCTCAAAGGATGGATTATATACAGTGGCGTTCCCTGAGCCTGGCGAGAACAATGGCGTGGGCAGCAATCTCCCATCCGTGGCTTTGCCGGGTGAAACGCCCTGGCGCATCATTACCGTAGGAGACAACCTGAAGCCGATTGTGGAAACCACCATTCCATTCGATGTGGTGGATCCATTGTATAAGCCTTCTATGGAATATCAGTTTGGCAGAGGCACATGGAGCTGGATTATGTGGCAGGACAACAGCATAAACTATGATGATCAGGTGGCATATATCGACCTTGCCGCCGCCATGGGATATGAGTATGTGCTGGTAGATGCAAATTGGGACAAGAACATCGGTTACGAACGGATGGCGCAGTTGATTAAGTATGCAAAGTCGAAAAGTGTGGATTTATTCCTCTGGTATAACTCGAACGGGCGATGGAACGACACTCCCGGTGGACCAACCAATATAATGTGTAATACGATAAAGCGTAAAGAAGCCATGAAATGGCTTAAAGAGAATGGGGTGAAAGGATTGAAAGTTGACTTTTTCGGAGGTGACAAACAGGAAACAATGAAACTGTATGAGGACATTCTTTCCGATGCCAACGACTACGGACTTATGATTATATTCCACGGTTGTACGCTGCCAAGAGGATGGGAGCGTATGTATCCCAACTATGTTGGCAGTGAGGCGGTGCTCGCTTCAGAGAACCTGATTTTCAACCAGCATTTCGACGATGCCGAGGCTTATAACGCCTGTCTGCATCCGTTCATACGCAACACTGTGGGCAGTATGGAATTTGGTCCAGTCCTGTTGAACAAGCGTCACAACAGAGAGAACAACGGCGGGCGGATAAGAAAAACCACAGACGTGTTCCAACTGGCAACGTCTGTACTTTTTCAGAACGCCGTCCAGATGTTTGCCATTGCCCCCAATAACCTTAAAGATTCTCCCGATTTTGTGATAGACTTCATGAAGAATGTGCCTACAACTTGGGATGAAACAGTCTTTATCGACGGTTATCCAGGAAAATACTGTGTCCTGGCACGCCGGCATGCCGACAGCTGGTATGTTGTGGCGGTCAATGCCGAGAAGCAGGTGAAGAAGATAAATGTAGTACTTCCCATGCTGGCAGGCAAGCAGGTAAATTGCTACTCAGACCGAAAAGACCGGACTTCCCAAATGGAAACAGTAAAAGTGAACAAGTCTGGAAAACTGTCGATGACGCTTCAGCCTGACGGAGCAACGATATATGAGCTGCGTAACTAATGTAAAAATATTTAAATATACATATTATATGAAGAAACTTTTAATTTCATTATTTTTGGCTGCGGCATTAGGGCTGCCTGCCGGGGCAAAGACAACTGCCGGCACGTTTGGTGTTGGCAACAAGACTTTTCTGCTCAACGGAAAACCGTTTGTAATCAAGGCTGCCGAGCTGCACTATCCGCGCATTCCGCGCCCCTATTGGGATCACCGTATAAAGATGTGCAAGGCGCTGGGCATGAACACCATCTGCCTGTATGTGTTCTGGAACATACACGAGCAGCAGGAGGGAGTCTATGATTTCACGGGCAATAATGACGTGGCTGAGTTTTGTCGTCTGGCTCAGAAAAACGGCATGTATGTTATCGTGCGCCCCGGTCCGTATGTGTGTGCGGAGTGGGAGATGGGCGGACTGCCTTGGTGGCTGCTTAAGCAAAAAGACATACGTCTGCGCGAGCAGCACCCATATTTTATGGAACGTGTGCGCCTGTTTGAGAAGAAAGTTGGCGAGCAACTGGCTCCGTTGACAATCCAAAACGGCGGACCAATAATAATGGTTCAGGTGGAGAACGAATACGGAAGCTACGGCGAGGACAAGGCTTACGTCAGTGCCATCCGCGACATTGTGAGGGAATCGGGCTTTGGCGATGTGGCTCTGTTTCAGTGCGACTGGGCAAGCAATTTCACCAAGAACGGGCTCGACGACCTTGTGTGGACGATGAATTTCGGAACAGGAGCTAATATCGACAACCAATTTAAGAAACTGAAGGAGTTGCGCCCCGATGCTCCGTTGATGTGCTCGGAGTTCTGGAGCGGATGGTTCGACAAATGGGGAGCACGCCACGAGACACGTCCGGCAAAGGACATGGTGGCGGGCATAGACGAAATGCTGTCGAAGGGAATATCCTTCTCGCTGTACATGACTCACGGAGGAACATCGTTCGGACATTGGGCAGGAGCCAACAGCCCGGGATTTGCGCCCGATGTCACCTCATACGACTATGACGCGCCAATCAATGAATACGGGCAGGCAACGGAGAAATTCCATATCCTCAGAAATACGCTGGCAAAGTATTCGGAAGGCAAGCTTCCGCCGGTTCCAAAAATGCCTGCGTCGCTGATAAGCGTGCCGGAATTTAAGCTGACAAGGGGGATGTCTCTCAACGACTTTGTGACCGCCACAAAGGATAGCCGTGACATCCTTACGATGGAGGATATGAACACAGGATGGGGAATGATAAAATACTCCACCACATTGCCCGACATATCTGTGAAGAGCCTGCTCACGCTTAA
>JAGAPI010000126.1 GCA_017623335.1 Prevotella sp. | reverse complement strand
CTGTCGCTGTATCGTCCCTGTAAGTGCATCAACTTTGTGACTGCACTTTCTACTGTGGAGTCATATCCTGAAATTACCCCCGACATCTTGAGATGATACCCTGCGCCGTAGCGTCCCATTTCTACTGTTCCCGCCATGCACTGAGAGATATTGATAATTATCTTACCATTATCAGTGGCTTGGCGGAGCAGTTTTTGTAACCATGCAAGCTGTGGAGCATTGCCGCTGCCGTAGGTTCGCATGACTATGGACCGCAGGGTGGGGGATTCCAACACATGACGCACAATACCTTCAGGGATACCCGGGAATACGGTGAAGACAATAACATTTGCATCGAGTTCATAATGAGGAATCATAGGACAATCCCATTGGGGCTGCAGAATGTTCTCCATATTATATTTTATATTGATGCCGGCATTGGCAAGATGCCTGTAATTGAACGACTCGAATGCCCTGAAATTCTCTGCACTCTGCTTTGTTGTACGGTTGCCGCGCAACAGACAACCGCTGAAATAGATGCATACCTCCGGTACCATGGCATGCCCTTCGGAATTACGTGCCGAAGCAATCTCTATGCTCGTTATGAGATTTTCTTTGCCGTCGGTGCGCAGCTGACCGATTGGAAGTTGGCTTCCTGTTAGGATGACAGGCTTTGTGAGATTTTCGAACATATAGCTCAATGCCGATGCCGTGTATGCCATGGTGTCAGTGCCATGGAGCACAACAAAACCGTCGAAACTATTGTAATGCTCCGCAATAATGTGGGCAAGGCTTTGCCACAATACTGGATTCATGTCGCTACTGTCAATGGGTGGAGTGAACTGATAAGTGTCTATATCTATATCGAACTGTGTCAGTTCGGGCACGTTTTTAAGCAAGTGCTCAAAGTCAAACGGTTCAAGAGCCCCAGTGAGCTTGCTTCGGCTCATTCCAATGGTGCCGCCTGTGTAAATAAGCAGTACTTTTTGTCTTGATATTGTCATTATTCCTTAAATTTGGTGCAAAAATAGCTAAAAAGTTTGATTCTTCAAAATCTTTTTTGTATTTTTGCACACAAGAATCTAAAATATATTAAAAGAATTTTAGAACAAATACTAAATAACAAATAAAAAACAAACGAAAATGAAACAATTTAACGACGCAAATTTCCTGCTTGACACAGAAGTTGCACAAGATCTTTTTCACAATCATGCGGCTAAAATGCCTATCATTGACTATCACTGTCATTTGATACCTGAAATGGTGGCAAATGATCACAAATTCAGCAGTATCACAGAATTGTGGCTTGGCGGTGACCATTATAAGTGGCGCGCAATGCGTACCAATGGCGTTGATGAACGCTACTGCACAGGTAAGGACACCAGCGATTGGGAAAAATTTGAGAAATGGGCAGAAACTGTGCCTTACACATTCCGCAATCCGCTTTATCACTGGACTCATCTGGAACTGAAGACAGCTTTCGGCATTGAGAAGCAGCTCAGTCCAAAGACAGCCCGCGAGATATTTGATAAGTGTAACGAAAAATTGAAGCAACCAGAATTTTCTGCCCGTGGCTTGATGCGCCACTATAATGTTGAGTGTGTGTGCACTACTGACGACCCTGTAGATGACCTGCGCTATCATAAGCAGACTCGTGAGTCTGGCTTTGAGATTAAGATGATTCCTGCATGGCGTCCAGACAAGGCAATGAACATTGAGAAGCCGGAGTTCCCTGCATACGTTAACCAGTTGGCAGAGGTAGCTGGCATGACAATCACCACATTTGCCGATATGCTTGATGCTTTGAAGAAACGTCACGACTTCTTCCATGAGAATGGTTGCCGTCTGTCAGACCATGGCATTGAGGAGTTCTACGATGAGGAGTTCACCGACAGCCAGATAGAGACAATCTTTGCAAAAGCTATGCGCGGTCAGCAACTCTCAGTATTGGAGCAGCGCCAGTACAAGCACGCATTCCTGAAGGCTATGGCCATCATGGATGCTGAGGCAGACTGGACACAGCAGTTCCACTACGGAGCTATCCGCGACAACAACACAAAGATGTACAACCAGCTGGGTCCTGACACAGGCTTCGACTCTATCGGCGAGTTCACCACAGCAAAGGCAATGAGCCACTTCCTCAACGAACTGAACATGGAGGGTAAGCTCACGCGTACAATATTATATACATTGAATCCATGTGCCAACGAGGTTATTGCCACTATGCTCGGCAACTTCCAGGGCGGATGTCCCGGCAAAATACAATTTGGCTCAGGCTGGTGGTTCAACGACCAGCTTGACGGCATGAAGCGCCAAATGGATGCATTGTCGGTGTTAGGTCTGCTTAGCCGCTTTGTCGGTATGCTCACCGACAGCCGCTCGTTCCTAAGCTATCCCCGTCATGAGTATTTCCGCCGTCTGCTGTGCAACATTCTCGGCAATGATGTAGAAAAAGGCCTGTTGCCTAATGACAACGAGATTCTTTCCCGTATGGTGGAAGACATCAGCTACAACAATGCAAAGAACTATTTCAAATTCTATTAATTAAAATTGGAATAGTCAATTATCAACCTCCCGAGAAAATTTCTTGGGAGGTTGCTTTTATTATTCACTTATTATAAAAAATTTGGTTATTCATTATTTTTATTAAGAAATATTTGGTATATCGGAGAAAATGCATTAATTTTGCAGCTGAAAATAAATTTTGTAATTTAAATTATGAAAAAGATTGGAAATATTTTTTTTGCTGTTGTATGTACATCAGTGATTGTGTTTTTGGGCAGTTGTGGTAGTGCCAAGGATGTGGCATACTTCAAAAACAGCGATAGTGTAGATCTTACAAAATCAAAAATGTTGTATGATGCGCGCATTATGCCTAAAGACATTTTAACTATTACAGTGAGTACTTCTGATGATGAGGCAGCCGCACCGTTTAATCTGACAGTGCCAACTCCGTATACAACCAACCAGCGTTCTACCTACTCTCAAGCAATGTTGCAGAGTTATCTCGTTGACAACGACGGATATATAGAGTTTCCAAGAATAGGAGCTGTAAAATTGGGCGGTCTTACAAAAGCAGAGGCTGAAAAACTTATTCTCAGCAAGATAAAACCTTATATGTCAGATTTAGAGAATCCTATAGTTACAGTGAGAATGAGCAATTATAAAATTTCTGTACTCGGCGAAGTTCAACGGCAAGGCATGTATACTGTAAATAACGAAAAAATAACAATACTTGAAGCTTTGGCACAAGCTGGTGACTTGACTATTTACGGTAAGCGAGATAACGTAAAACTTATTCGTGAAGACGCAAACGGTGAGAAATCCATTCACGTGCTAAACCTCAACGATGCCAATATTATCAACTCACCTTATTATTATCTGCAGCAAAATGATATTATTTATGTGGAACCCAATAAGGTGAAAGCTCAAAACTCAAGTGTAGGTTCAATGACTACTCTTTGGTTTTCCGCCACTTCGATTCTCATTTCTTTGACATCGCTGTTGTATAACATATTGAAATAAAATATATAAATGGGAAAAAGACCACAAGCCTTTTTTCCATTTCTTATAAAAAACAAAAAACTTTCGGTTATGTGTGGAATAGTAGGATATTTAGGCACTCAGAATGCCTACCCGATATTGATAAAAGGATTACGTCGCTTGGAGTATCGCGGCTATGACAGTGCAGGTGTGGCCCTATTGGACAAGGAGGGAAATCTGAATGTATATAAGACGATAGGAAAAGTCGACAACCTTGTGGCTGTTTGTGAAGACAAGGATGTTAGCGGCACTGTTGGTATCGCCCACACACGGTGGGCCACACACGGTGAGCCATCGACCATAAATGCTCACCCCCATTATTCTCAGTCAAGGAATCTTGCAATAATCCATAATGGAATTATTGAAAACTATTCTGATATAAAACGTAAACTCATATCATACGGAAGAAAATTCTGCAGTGATACCGACACAGAGGTACTTGTACAACTCATTGAATATATAATGGAAAAGAAGGAACTTGAACTTCTCCCTGCTGTACAATTGGCACTTCATGAAGTTATCGGTGCATATTCCATTGCAATTCTTGACAAACACAATCCCGATCAGATTATTGCTGCACGCAAGCAAAGCCCGTTAGTAGTCGGTATCGGTAAGAATGAATTTTTCATCGGCAGCGATGCCAGTCCTCTGATTGAATACACAGACAAGGTTGTATATTTGGAAGACGGAAATATCGCAGTTATTCGCCGTAATGAGGAACTGAAGGTCGTAAACATCTTCAACCGTCAGCTCAATCCTGAAGTACAGACCATAGAATTGAACATAGGTCAGATAGAGAAGGGAGGCTATCCGCATTTCATGCTGAAAGAGATCTTCGAACAGCCTGAGTGTCTAACAAACTGTATGCGTGGTCGAGTGAATATCGACACAGACAAGGTGGTGCTCAGCGCCGTGATTGATTATAAAAAACAATTACTTGCAGCAAAGCGTTTCATTATCGTAGCGTGTGGGACATCATGGCACGCAGGTCTCATTGGCAAGCAGATTATAGAAAGTTTCTGCCGCATTCCCGTGGAGGTGGAGTATGCCAGTGAATTCCGTTATCGCAATCCTGTAATTGACAAAGGAGACGTAGTGATAGCAATAAGCCAGAGCGGTGAGACAGCCGATACACTGGCAGCAGTAAATATGGCTAAGAATGCTGGAGCCTTTATCTACGGTATATGCAACGCCATTGGCAGCAGCATTCCACGCGCTACAGACACAGGTTCATACATACACGTGGGACCAGAGATAGGAGTAGCCTCAACAAAGGCGTTCACAGGACAGGTAACAGTGCTGACCATGCTTGCTCTCGCCCTTGCAAAGGAAAAGGGAACAATATCTTCTGATGAATATCTTAAAGTTGTGGAGGAGCTTCACGCCATACCGAAGAAGATGGAATGTGTATTGAAACTCAATGCCCGCATAGCCGACATGAGCCGCGTGTTCACCTACGCCCGCAACTTCCTTTATCTTGGTCGTGGCTATAGTTATCCTGTTGCACTCGAAGGAGCGTTAAAACTGAAAGAAATATCATATATACACGCTGAAGGATACCCTGCAGCCGAAATGAAACATGGTCCAATAGCACTTATCGACAGCGATATGCCAGTGGTGGTTATTGCCACACATAATCCGATGTATGAGAAAGTGCTGAGCAACATTCAGGAAATCAAGGCACGTGGCGGTAAGGTGATTGCTCTCGTTACCGAAGGCGACACCACTATCAGTAAAATTGCAGACGAGGTGATAGAACTGCCTGAAACCTTGGAATGTCTTGAACCGCTGTTGGCAACAATCCCATTACAGATGATGGCATATCACGTTGCAGTATGCAAGGGGAAAAATGTTGATCAGCCACGCAACCTTGCAAAGTCAGTGACAGTGGAGTAAAAAAACATAAAATACATATCCGAACATAGACACACAACACAAAGAAACAGATATATGGAGCCATTGAAGCATGAATGTGGCGTGGCAATGATAAGATTGCTGAAACCACTGGAGTATTACCAGAAAAAGTACGGCACTTGGATGTACGGTCTGAACAAGCTGTACCTGATGATGGAGAAACAGCACAACCGAGGTCAGGAAGGAGCCGGAATGGCATGTGTAAAACTTGGCACAAAACCAGGTACGGAATATATGTTCCGTGAGAAGGCTGAAGGGGCTAATGCCATTACCGAAATATTCGGGAAAGTGCATGGCAAATATGCTGATTTGACAGACGAACAGCTGGCTGATGCAACTTTTGCACAGAAAGAGCTTGATTTTGCAGGCAATCTGTATATGGGACACCTGCGATACAGCACCACGGGCAAGAGCGGACTGACATTTGTGCATCCGTTTCTGCGCCGCAACAACTGGAAGGCAAAGAACCTGTGTCTGTGTGGAAACTTCAACATGACCAATGTTGACGAGATTTTTGACAAGATTACAGCTCAAGGACAGTCGCCCAGAATCTACAGCGACACCTACATCATGCTGGAGTGGATGGGACACCGTTTGGACCGTGAGGTTGAGCGCAACTTTGTGGAAGCAAAAGAAAAGGGACTTGAGGGCACTGCCATCACCGATTATATAGACAATAATGTGAGGGTAGAGAATGTGCTAAAGACATCTATGACCGACTTTGACGGCGGTTATGTAGTTTGCGGTCTTACAGGCAGCGGCGAGATGTTCTCGATGCGCGACCCTTGGGGCATACGCCCGGCATTCTATTATATGGACGATGAGGTTGTGGCAGTTGCAAGTGAGCGTCCTGTGATACAGACCACGTTCAACCTTCAGTGCAGCGACATCAGGGAACTTGCTCCCGGCGAAGCGGTTATAGTCAGAAAAGACGGTAAATGTTCCGTTAAGCGCATACTTGACCAGCGTGGCGACAGCGCATGCTCGTTTGAGAGAATATACTTCAGCCGTGGCAGCGACCGCGACATATACCGTGAGCGCAAACAGCTCGGCAATCTGCTTGTTCCGACAATTCTAAAAGCAGTCAACAATGATGTGGACCACACTGTATTCTCATTCATTCCAAACACAGCCGAAGTGGCATACTACGGTATGCTCGGCGGCTTTAAGGAGTATCTCAACGAAAAGAAGATAGAAGAGATTGAGGCTATGACCGCAGCCGGCAAGGTGCCGTCACACGATGAACTGAGAAAGATTTTACAGTCGTATGTGCGCTCTGAAAAAGTGGCGATAAAGGACATAAAGCTGCGGACATTCATAACCGAGGGCAATAGCCGCAACGACCTTGCATCGCATGTATACGACATAACCTACGAGGTGTTGGAGCCTGGAGTGGACAACCTCGTGGTGATTGACGACAGTATTGTGAGAGGAACTACACTGCGCGAGAGTATCATAAGGATTCTTGACCGTCTGCATCCGAAAAAAATAGTTATTGTAAGCTCATCACCACAGATACGCTACCCTGACTATTACGGAATAGACATGGCGCATCTGGAGGAATTCATAGCTTTCAGGGCATGCATGGAGCTGATAAAGGACCGCGGCATGGAAGACCTGCTTGAAAAGACATACTGTAACTGTAAGGCGGAGATGCAAAAGCCAAAAGAAGAAATGCGATGTTGTGTAAAAGACATCTATAAGCCATTTTCTGTGGACGAGTTGAACAACAAAATGGTTGAGATGTTGCGTTCTGAAGAGGTGACTGCGCCAATAGAACTGGTGTTCCAGAGCATTGAGGGATTGCATGAGGCAATACCCAACCACAAAGGTGATTGGTATTTCACTGGCAATTATCCTACACCTGGCGGCACAAAGCTTGTAAATCAGGCTTTTATCAACTATTATGAACAACGAAATAAGAAGAAGTGACATATTATACGAACAACATAGATAGTAAGAACAGGATAATGAAAAAAGTTACATTAGTACTTGACGACGGAACAAAATTCAGCGGCAAATCGTTTGGTTACGATGCACCTGTTGCCGGTGAGGTGGTTTTCAATACTGCCATGATGGGATATCCGGAGAGCCTTACTGACCCTTCGTATGCAGGACAGCTTATGGTTCTCACTTATCCGTTGGTGGGCAACTATGGCGTTCCTCCATTCACGGTGGAGCAGAATGGCATTGCCACATTTATGGAGAGTGACAAAATTTATGCCTCGGCGATAATCGTGAGCGACTACAGTACAGAATATCAGCACTGGAATGCTTGTGAGAGTCTTGCCGACTGGCTGAAGCGTGAGAAAGTGCCTGGAATCACAGGTGTTGACACACGCCAGCTGACAAAGGTGTTGCGTGAGTATGGCGTGATGATGGGTAAAATCCTGTTCGACGATCAGCCTGACAACATTCCGGAAGCCAGCTACGAAGGAGTGAATTTTGTAGATATTGTGAGCTGCAAGGAGGTTATACGCTACAACGAGGGAGCAGGCAAGAAAGTTGTGCTTGTCGACTGTGGCGTGAAGAACAATATAATAAGGTGTCTCATCAACCGTGGTGTGGAAGTGATACGTGTGCCATGGAACTATGACTACACAGGCATGGACTTTGACGGTCTTTTCCTTGGCAACGGTCCCGGCGATCCTGACATGTGCGAGGATGCCGTGAACATTATCCGCAAGCAGATGAGCATGAGCCGCAAGCCTATTTGCGGTATTTGCATGGGCAACCAATTGCTGGCAAAGGCTGGCGGTGCCACTATATATAAACTGAAGTATGGCCACCGCTCACACAACCAGCCTGTCCGTGAGGTCGGCACCAACCGTTGCTATGTCACAAGCCAGAACCACGGATATGCTGTTGACGCCTCTACGCTTGGCAAAGAGTGGCGTGAGCTGTTTGTGAACATGAACGATGGCTCAAACGAGGGCGTTTGTCATGTTGAGAATCCCTGGTTCACCAGCCAGTTCCACCCAGAGGCTTGTTCTGGTCCAGTTGACACAGAGTTTATGTTTGACCGATTTGTTGAGACTATAAAATAAGGAACGATGAAAGACGAAAATATAAAGAAGGTATTGCTGCTTGGCTCCGGTGCCTTGAAAATTGGCGAGGCCGGTGAGTTCGACTATTCTGGCTCTCAGGCATTGAAGGCCTTGCGTGAAGAGGGCGTGAAGACCATATTGATTAATCCAAATATCGCCACAGTACAGACAAGCGAGGGTGTTGCCGACGAGATTTATTTCCTGCCGGTACAGCCATATTTTGTGGAACGTGTCATCAAGAAGGAACGTCCCGACGGCATTCTCCTTGCATTTGGAGGTCAGACAGCGCTCAACTGCGGTGTTGAGCTTTACAAGAGCGGTGTGCTTGAAAAATATAATGTCCGTGTGCTCGGAACTCCAGTGCAGGCAATCATGGATACGGAAGACCGCGAGCTGTTTGTGGAGAAACTCAATGAAATAGAGGTAAAAACCATCAAAAGCGAGGCTTGCGAGACTATAGAAGCTACACGTGAAGCTGCCAAAAAACTTGGCTACCCTGTAATTCTGCGTGCGGCATACGCTCTTGGAGGACTTGGCTCGGGATTCTGCGATAATGAGGAGGAGCTTGACAAGTTGGCAGAAAAAGCCTTCTCGTTCTCTCCACAGGTGCTTGTCGAGAAAAGCCTAAAAGGCTGGAAAGAGATTGAGTATGAGGTGGTGCGTGACCGTTACGACAACTGTATCACGGTGTGTAACATGGAGAACTTCGACCCGCTGGGCATACACACCGGCGAGAGTATCGTCATCGCTCCGTCGCAGACACTCACCAACAGTGAGTACCACAAACTGCGTGCTTTGTCGATAAAGATTATCCGCCACATCGGCATAGTGGGAGAGTGTAACGTTCAGTATGCCTTCGACCCACAAAGCGAGGATTACCGCGTGATTGAGGTAAACGCCCGCTTAAGCCGTTCATCTGCACTTGCCTCAAAGGCAACAGGTTATCCGCTTGCCTTTGTTGCGGCAAAGCTGGGTATGGGCTATGGACTGTTTGAACTTAAGAACTCCGTGACAAAAACCACGAGCGCATTCTTCGAGCCTGCTCTCGACTATGTTGTATGTAAGATTCCGCGCTGGGACCTTTCCAAGTTCCGCGGCGTTGATAAGGAACTCGGCTCATCTATGAAGTCAGTGGGTGAGGTAATGGCTATCGGCCGTACATTCGAGGAGGCAATCCAGAAGGGACTCCGCATGATTGGGCAGGGCATGCACGGATTTGTGGAGAACAAGGAACTTGAGATTGCCGACATTGATGCTGCACTGCGCGAACCCACAGACAAGCGTGTGTTCATTATCTCAAAGGCAATGCACAAGGGCTATACCATCGACCAGATACATGACCTGACAAAGATAGATAAGTGGTTTTTGCAGAAGCTGAAGCACATCATTGACATTGATGAGCATCTGAAATCTCTCCGCAGTGTTAACAATCTTGACAAGGAAACACTGCGTGAAGCTAAGGTTTACGGATTCACCGATTTCCAGATAGCTCGTGCCGTTGGCTTGGAGGCAGAGATGAAGAGCATGGCGAAGGCTGGACTTGCAGTGCGCTCACTCCGCAAGAGCTATGGAATACTGCCTGTAGTGAAACAGATTGACACTCTTGCTGCAGAGTATCCAGCACAGACAAACTACCTTTACATTACATATTCCGGCACGGAGCACGATATAAAGTTCCTCGGCGACAAGCGAAGCATTATCGTGCTTGGTTCGGGCGCCTACCGCATCGGTTCATCTGTGGAGTTCGACTGGTGTGGCGTTCAGGCACTTAACACCATACGCAAGGAAGGCTACCGCTCGGTGATGATAAACTATAATCCTGAGACAGTATCGACAGACTACGACATGTGCGACCGTCTGTATTTCGATGAGCTGACATTCGAACGTGTGATGGATATCATTGAAATGGAGAATCCTCATGGTGTGATTGTGTCTACCGGCGGTCAGATTCCAAACAACCTTGCCATGCGACTTGACGGGCAGCATGTGCCCATACTTGGTACATCAGCAAAGGACATTGACAATGCCGAGGACCGTGCCAAATTCTCTTCAATGCTGTCACGCAACGGCATCGACCAGCCTGCATGGAGCGCGCTTACATCTATGGACGACATCAACGAGTTTATCAAGGAGGTCGGCTTCCCTGTGCTTGTCCGTCCTTCGTATGTGCTTTCCGGTGCTGCCATGAACGTATGCTCAAATCAGGAGGAGCTTGAGAAATTCTTGAAACTGGCTGCCAATGTGAGTGAGGATCATCCTGTGGTGGTATCACAGTTTATAGAGCATGCCAAGGAAGTGGAGATGGACGCAGTGGCAAAGAACGGCGAGATTGTTGCCTACGCCATCAGTGAGCACATCGAATTTGCAGGTGTTCATTCCGGCGATGCCACTATCCAATTCCCTCCGCAGAAACTGTATTGCGAGACAATCCGCCGCATAAAGCGTGTGAGCAAGGCAATCGCCAAAGAGCTGCACATCAGCGGTCCGTTCAACATTCAGTTCCTTGCCCGCGATAACGACATCAAGGTAATTGAGTGTAACCTCCGCGCTTCACGTTCATTCCCGTTTGTAAGTAAGGTTTTGAAAATTAACCTTATAGAACTTGCCACTAAAGTGATGCTTGGACTTCCTGTGGAAAAGCCCTCAAAGAATCTGTTCGACCTCGACTATGTGGGTATCAAGGCAAGCCAGTTCTCATTCAACCGTCTGCAAAAGGCAGACCCTGTGCTTGGCGTTGACATGGCTTCAACTGGCGAGGTTGGCTGTCTGGGAGATGACACAAGCTGCGCATTGCTTAAGAGTATGCTGTCTGTTGGGCACCGCATACCAGAGCACACCGTACTTCTGTCAACAGGCAGCGCAAAGCAAAAGACCGAGATGCTCAACGCTGCAAAGATGCTCGTGAAGAACGGCTACAAAATTTATGCTACCGGCGGCACTTCGAGATTCCTCACAGAAAACGGCGTAGAGAACGAAATGGTGTACTGGCCTTCGGAAGACGGACAGCCGCAGGCGCTCGACATGCTGCACGACAAGAAGATCGACATGGTGGTGAACATACCGAAAAACCTCACTCAGGGCGAGCTGAGCAACGGTTACAAGATACGCCGCGCAGCCATCGACCTGAACGTGCCTCTTATCACCAACAGCCGCCTTGCAAGCGCGTTCATTACCGCTTTCTGTACAATGTCCCTCGACGACATTACAATAAGGAGTTGGAACGAGTATAAATAAAAAGTCTCAAAAAAATTTGGTAGTTACAGAAAAAAAGGTTAATTTTGCACAGAATAATTAAAAACTGGCAACAGGCTTGACGATATGGAAGATATTCTTCAATCAAAACTAAACCGCAGCGACTATAAGATTCTTATAGTTGACGATGTGGTGAGCAACGTTCTTCTGCTGAAGATATTGCTCACCAACGAAAAGTTTCAGGTACTTACCGCCAACAATGGTAAGGTGTGTATCGACGTAGCAAAACGAGAGCATCCCGATTTAATATTATTAGATGTGATGATGCCCGAACTCAACGGTTTTGACACTGCGGTTATAATGAAGCAGGATGAAGAGGTGAAGGATATACCTATTATATTCCTCACAGCCTTGCACAACACTCAGGACCTTGTAAAGGGATTCAAGTGCGGTGCAAGCGACTTTCTCACCAAGCCTTTCAACAAAGAAGAACTTCTGATGCGTGTGATGCACCAGATTTCGCTTGTGGCGGCGCGCCGGCTCATACAAAAGCAGTATGAGGAGCTGAAAGCGACCATCAACAACCGCGACAAGATGTACTCGGTGATTGCACACGACCTGCGTTCACCAATGGCAAGCATCCGAATGACGCTCAACCTCCTGGTCAATGTGCTGTCACCCGATGTCATTGGTCCGGAGATGTTCGAGCTTATTGACAACGCCAACAAGGAGACAGAGGAGACACATGACCTGCTGGACAACCTGCTGAAATGGACAAAGAGCCAGACAGGCGCACTCCATGTGGCATTTCAGGATTTTGAGCTTAACGATGTTTTGCCCGGTGTCATCGACATATTCAAGATGATAGCTGAAAGCAAGCACATCACTCTGAATCTTGACCTTGGTACCGAGAACCTTGACGTGCATGCCGACAAGGATATGTTCAACACCATAATCCGCAACTTCATGAGCAATGCCATAAAGTTCAGTCACGAAAACAGCAGCATTGACATATCTGTCAGCCACGTTGACAACTTTGCAAAGATTTCCGTAAGAGACCATGGTGTGGGCATATCGCAGGAGCGCATAGAAACACTTTTCAGTGCCGGTACAAGTACTGCAGGAACCCGCAATGAGGAAGGCAGCGGACTGGGCTTGCAGCTTTGCAAGGACTTTGCAGTGAAGATTGGCGGCGATGTCACGGTGGAGTCTGTGCAAGGCGAGGGTAGTACCTTCAGTGTATTAATACCAATAGTGAAGAAATAGTAAAAGTGGAACGGTCAGCTTTTTCAAACGCAGGCTGTTCCCATAATTTTAAATAATAAAAGAGTAAATAAAAAGATGAAAGCATTTGTTTTTCCCGGTCAGGGAGCACAATTTGTCGGAATGGGTAAGGACTTGTATGACAACAACCCATTGGCAAAGGAACTGTTTGAAAAAGCTAATGACATTCTTGGCTACCGTATTACCGATATCATGTTCAACGGTACTGACGAAGAGCTGAAGCAGACAAAGGTGACACAGCCGGCAGTATTCCTGCACAGCGTTATCAAGGCATTGTGTCTTGGCGACGAGTTTGCACCGGCAATGGTCGCCGGTCACTCTCTCGGCGAGTTCTCAGCACTTACAGCTGCCGGTGCATTGAGCTTTGAGGACGGTCTTAAACTGGTTTATGCCCGTGCCATGGCAATGCAGAAGGCTTGCGAGGCTGCTCCTTCAACAATGGCAGCCATCGTTGGTTTGCCCGATGAGAAAATCGAGGAGATTTGTGCTGGAATCAACAAGGAGGGACACGTGATTGTACCTGCCAACTACAACTGTCCCGGACAGCTTGTCATTTCAGGTAACGTAGAGGCTGTAAACGAGGCTTGCGAGCAGCTCAAGGCTGCCGGCGCAAAGCGTGCACTGCCCCTGAAGGTTGGCGGAGCTTTCCACTCACCGCTCATGCAGCCTGCAAAGGACGAGCTTCAGGCAGCGATAGAAAAGACTGTAATCAGCGCTCCCAAGTGTCCTGTATATCAGAATGTTGACGGCAAGGCACACACCGAGCCTGAGGACATTAAGGCAAACCTTATAGCTCAGCTCACCAGCAGCGTGCGCTGGACATCTTGCGTTCAGAACATGATAGCCGACGGTGCCGATGACTTCACAGAGTGTGGACCAGGCAAGGCTCTGCAGGGCATGATTGGCCGCATCGACAAGACTGTAACCGTACAAGGCATTCAATGAGTAAAATCGTAATTTATCAGATATTCACACGACTTTTCGGCAATCGTAACACCACTCGCAACGAGAACGGTACGATTGCCGAAAATGGTTGTGGAAAATTTGCGGACTTCAACGCCAAGACATTGAAGATATTCCGCGATATGGGCATCACCCACGTTTGGTACACGGGGGTCATACGCCATGCCTCAAAGACCAACTATACAGCCTACGGCATTCCGGCACAGCATCATGCAGTGGTAAAGGGAAATGCCGGCTCGCCATACGCCATCACCGACTATTACGACGTAGATCCCGACCTTGCCTCTGACGTTGACAAGCGTATGAGTGAATTTGAGGCTTTGGTAAAGCGTACCCACAATGCCGGCTTGAAGATGATTATCGACTTTGTGCCCAATCACGTGGCACGCCAGTATAAGTCGGTACGCAAGCCAAAGGGAGTGGCGGACCTTGGTGAGAACGACAACGTAGATGAAGGCTTCTCTCCGCAGAACAACTTCTATTACTGTCCTGGCTGTTCGTTTGAGCCATACATCGACAAGCAGGCTACCGAGCGCTATGCCTACACCGAAATACCGGCAAAGGCTACAGGCAACGACCATTTTGACAATCATCCGGGCATGAACGACTGGTATGAGACGGTGAAGCTGAATTACGGCGTGGATTACTGGACACACATAGGGCACTTCGACCCTATTCCCGACACTTGGCTCAAGATGAGCGACATACTGATGTTCTGGGCAGCCAAGGGCATCGACGGCGTGAGGTGCGACATGGCGGAGATGGTTCCCGCCGCCTTCTGGGCATACGCCACGGCAAAGGTGAAGGAGCAGTATCCTGACTTCATCTTCATCGGTGAGGTATACAATCCCGCTGAATACCGCAACTATATCCATAGCGGGTTCGACTACCTGTACGACAAGGTTGGAATGTACGACACACTGCGTGCCGTGACCTGCCATCAGTGTGGGGCACAGGCTATCACCGGTTCATGGATGGCTACCGACGACATTGGCAGGCACATGCTTTATTTCCTTGAGAATCATGACGAGCAGCGCATTGCAAGCGACTTCTTTGCAGGAAACGGATGCAAGGGCGTACCGGCTATGATTGTCTCGGTGCTTATGAACACCAACCCCTTCATGCTGTATTTCGGCGAGGAGTTTGGCGAACGCGGCATGGACAAGGAGGGATTCAGCGGACGCGACGGACGGACCACCATTTTCGACTATTGGAGTGTGGACACCATTTGCCGTGCGTCGTGGGATGCTCTCAGCGACGAGGAGAAATATCTCAAGGCCATTCACAGCAAGGTGCTCAATATCGCCAACAGTGAGGATGCCGTCTGCAACGGACGCTTCTACGACTTGATGTACGCCAATCCGTGGTCGGAGAAGTTTGATTCAAATCGTATATACACGTTCTTGCGCCGCGGCGATAAAGACCTGATTTTGGTTGTGGCCAACTTCGACGACTGCCACAAAGACGTGAGCATAAAGATTCCGGCACACGCCTTTGAATTTCTCAATATTGGAGAAAAGACAACAGACGCCGCCGACTTGCTTTCAGGCAAGACCGTTGCAGTTGAGCTTAAAAAAGATTGCTGCATAGAGGTGGGCGTTGCCGCACGCGGCGCAGCCGTGCTTAAACTTACAAATGTATAAAGGATTAGAAATACTTTTAAACCATAGATTATGAATTACGAGGAATTGGTTAACTCATACGCGTCAAACGGCAGCAGTCAGCAGCCCACCCCGATAGGTGTATTGCAGAAACGCCGTGCAGGCACAAAGTTTGAAACGGTTCTCACCCTGCATAAGTGGCTTGCCTCTGATGCCATATTTTCGTCACAGCTCAGAAAGGAATGTGCGGAAATATCTGAGATAAAAGGCAAATATCAGGTGCCGTTTTCCCTTGACGACAAGGCTTCTGAGCTGTTGATAGGGCAGGGGAGCTACGTTTCGCTGGAGCAGTTTTTCAACGAAAATCCTGCAAAGTGTGCCGACGCAAAGTTCGTCCGCAATCTGTTTTGCCAGATTGTGGAGTGGGGCAGCGAGTACCATTCCCGTGACATCTTCCATGTGTGTTTCAGTCCGCGCAATGTCTTTGTGCAGCGTAAAACCTGCCAGCTGGCTCTCATCAGCCACGGCTCATACTATCTGCACGGCAATAATCTCAGGGAATTGTATAAAGACGATCTCAACTACATAGCCCCGGAGGTGATGTCAGGGACTGCCGACGAGCGCTGTGATGTCTATTCTGTAGGCAAGCTCCTTCAATTCATCTTTAACTTCACAGAAATTCCGTTTGCCTATAAGCAGGTAATATCCAAGTCTACGGAGATTTTGCCTGAGGACAGGTATGATTCGCTTGAAAATATGCTGTCGGCGTTAAACCGCCGTAGGAAGATGATAGGCTCCATAAAGGAATTTAGTGTTGCGGCAGGCATAGCCTTGATTATTGTCGGCATGTATTTCTCGGTGGGAGCGGTGCAGAATCAGGTGGAATATGTAAAGCCTGCTCCGGCTGATGTCACCGAGGACATGCTGGATGACAATTTTGACCCGACAGCAGCCATTGAGATACTCACTTCCGACACAGCGTCGGCACTGACTCCTGAAAAGCAGAAGCAGCTTGACGAATTTAAGGCAAAGGCTGCCGACATTTTCCGCCGCAGATATGAGAAAGAGGCAGAGCGCGTTCTGTCGCGGATATATGGACGAAAGTACAGAAACACAAGCAACAAGAATTTTGTGGATGCAAATCAGGATGCCATCAGCGAGCTGATACAAAAGCAGACTGATATTGCCGCACAGACGGGCATTGACCCGGGCACAAGCCAAAAAATTGCGCAGGAAGTGATTGACAAGGTGTCGACACGG
Organism: Prevotella sp.; assembly: GCA_017623335.1. The sequence goes on along the minus strand of JAGAPI010000126.1, from coordinate 1,425 downwards.
CTGCAGGACGCACAATACAAATAATACAAAAAACAAACTATAGGCAGGCAGCAAGCCTGATATTTAAGGTATCAAAAAAAATTAAGGATAAATATTATGAGAAGTAGAACAACAACATGGTTTGAATGTAAAATACGTTATGAGAAAACCACCGAGGACGGCATGCAGAAGAAAGTGACCGAGGGGTATGTGGTTGACGCGCTCAGTTTCACCGAGGCCGAAAACCGCATCATGGAGGAGATGTCATCGTATATCAGCGGTGAGTTTACCATCACCGACATAAAAAAGGCAAACTACAGCGAGGTGTTTTTCAGCGACTTTGACTCTGCCGACAAATGGTACAAGGCACGCCTGCAGTTTATAACCCTGGACGAGAAGAGCAACAAGGAGAAACGCTCAAACGTGAATTACCTTGTAAATGCCGGCTCGTTCACTGGTGCGGTTAAAAACATAGAGGAGGCAATGAACGGCACAATGATTGACTATGTCATCGCATCGGTGGTGGAGACCACGCTCATGGATGTTTACGAATATTCGGTCAAGAAGACTCAGGACGACAAGCCTGAATACGAGCAATAAAGGGGAGAGTGGCGGAATATGTTGGATTACGATGTTAAAGGCAATTTGGCGCAAGTCTGCGCCAAATTGCCTGCTGATGTTAAACTGGTGGCTATCAGTAAGTTCCATCCCGACGAATACATAATGGCTGCCTATGAGGAGGGACAGCGCATATTTGGCGAGAGCCAGGAGCAGGAGCTGCGTGGCAAGCACGAACGTCTGCCAAAGGACATTGAATGGCACTTCATAGGACATCTGCAGACCAATAAGGTGAAATATATCGCCCCGTATATCACCATGATTGAGGCTGTCGACTCTATGAAGCTGATGCGCGAAATCAACCGTCAGGCAGAGAAGGCAGGACGTGTCATTGACATTCTCATGGAGCTGCACATTGCCAACGAGGAAACAAAGTATGGGCTTACGCCTTGTGCCATGAGAGAGCTGTTTGCCGGCGGAGAATGGCGCACGCTTGGGAATGTGCGAATCAGAGGCATAATGACGATGGCAAGCAATACGGATGACGAAGGCATAATTGCAGGTGAGTTTATGGAAGCCTCAAATATGTTTGACGAAATCAAGGCGCAATATTTCTCAGATGAGGAGTCGTTCAACTGCCGCTCATGGGGAATGTCGGGAGACTACCACATTGCCTGCCGTTGCAACAGCAACATGGTGAGAGTGGGCACCACGATTTTCGGACCGCGGGTATATTGAAAACAAAATGCGGGTGAGGCTGTCCGAAAAGCCAGCCCCAGCTTACACTGGTCACGATTTAGGCACGGATTACACGGATTTCACTGATAAGATAAATAAGAAAACCTTGAAATCCGTGTTTTATTTGCAATATACTCTATTTATCATAAT